>CANFZJ010000062.1 GCA_947451445.1 Comamonadaceae bacterium | reverse complement strand
GAAGTCCACTACAAGGGCAAGAACGTCACCGAGGTGCTGGCCATGACGGTGGAAGAAGCCCATGTGTTCTTCAAGCCCGTGCCGCTGCTCGCCCGCAAGCTGCAGACCTTGCTCGACGTGGGACTCGGCTACATCCGGCTCGGACAGAGCGCGACTACGCTGTCGGGCGGCGAGGCGCAGCGGGTCAAGCTGTCGCTCGAACTGTCCAAGCGCGACACCGGCCGCACCCTGTACATCCTGGACGAGCCGACCACCGGCCTGCATTTTGCCGACATCGCCTTGCTGCTCAAGGTGCTACACCAGTTGCGCAGCGCGGGCAACACCATCGTGGTGATCGAGCACAACCTGGATGTCATCAAAACCGCCGACTGGCTGATCGACATGGGGCCAGAGGGCGGCGCAGGCGGTGGAACAGTGGTGGGCGTAGGCACGCCAGAGGCCATTGCCGCCAACCCAGCCAGCCACACCGGCAAATACCTGCAACGTATCTTATAAACAAAAATAGCCGCTAGCGCAGGCAGCACCTGCACAAGCAGCTATTTATTTGACAGCAATCAGATAAACCGGCTCACCAGCTTCCAGACCAGCCCGGGCTGCCATTTCTGCACCGTACGCCAACCGCGCCACAGGGCCAGGCCCCGGCCCAGTAGACGCAAACTGCTGCGGGGTTTGACCAGCACCATGCCTGCCACCACCGCGGCCACGGTCAGCGGACGGCCGCCCACGTAGCCCAGCACATCCGCCGCCAAGGCGCTCAGGCGCTGGCCCCACTGCTCCACCCGGCGTACCGGCTCCAGGTCGCGGACCAGCGTGGCCCGCTGGGCGGCAATGCGCTCCGTCAGGCGGGCGCGCTCGTGGTCCAGTTCAACCTGGGTTTTGGGCATGCTGCTCTGCCTTGAGTTGGCGCAAATCTTCTTGCAACTCGGCCAAGCTGCTGGCGAACATGCCATCCGACCTGCGCTTGCTGCGCTGCAACGCGACGTAGCACGCTACTGCCGATGCCAAAAACACCAGCGACAGCACCGACAACACCACCAACCGCTGCTCCCACAGCAAAGTCAGCGCCAGCACCACGCCAAACAACAGGCCCAAGCCCATGAAAACCACCATGGCCAGCACCAGCGTGAGCTGGCGCAGGGCCTGGTTTTTCTCGGTCAACAGCTCGTTGCCCAGCAGCTGCAGGCGCGTTTGCGCCATGGTCAGCAGGGTGATGGGGATGTTTTTGAGGGCGGCGAAAGGCCCGCCGCCGGATGCGCTACGCATGCAGAACCCCGAACGGGCGCTTTAGAACCGATTTAGCGGCGGCCAATGGCGATGCCAACCAGCATGCCAACGGCTGCTGCCACGCCCATGGCGGTCCAGGGGGATTCGTGCACATAGTCGTCGGTGGCGCGGGCGGCTTTTTTGGAGTGGTGGCGCACGGCGGCTTCGGCGTCGATCAGGCGCTCACGGGCGTCGCTCAGGCGGGCCTTGACGCGGGCACGCAGGGCATTGAACTTTTCGCTGTGCTGGTCAGCCGTGGCGCTGAGGGTTTCCTCTGCATCGGCAATGACGGATTTGATGTCATTGACCAGTTGTTCTTGGGATTCGATGCTAGCTTGGGTCATGACACTTCTTTCAAATGGTAAAGGTAGAGAAAGGTTAGCAGATTCGTGTCGGAGTTTTAGGCGCCAGGGGCCGTGCTGCAATATTTTGAAACACTTTTTAAAAAGCCGCCCAGTCGCCCTCGTCGCCTACTGCAACCGCCTGCCGTGGCTGCGCCAAGGCGGTGGCGCGGCGTGGTGGCTGGCCCACTGCCTTGCGTACCGGGGCGGGTACCTGTTTGGCCGGGGCCGCCTTGGCGGCTACAGGGGAGGCTACGGGAGCACGGCGAACCGGGGCCAGGCTGGCAGCGCCCTGGCCCAGATTAAACACCGCCACCGCGTGCACCAACTCTTCGGCCTGGCCCTTCATGCTGCTGGCAGCAGCGGCCATTTGCTCAACCAGAGCGGCGTTTTGCTGGGTGGCTTGGTCCATTTGCGTGACCGCCTCGCCCACTTGCGACACACCTGCGCTTTGCTCACTGCTGGCGGCGCTGATCTCGCCCACGATGTCAGACACGCGGCGAATGGCGCTGACCACCTCGGTCATGGTGACCCCCGCCTTGTCCACCAGCGCGGTACCTTGCTCGACCCGCTCGACGCTGGCGGCAATCAGGTTTTTGATCTCTTTAGCCGCCTCGGCGCTGCGCCCGGCCAGGCTGCGCACCTCGCTGGCCACCACGGCAAAACCCCGGCCCTGCTCACCGGCACGGGCGGCTTCCACGGCGGCGTTCAGTGCCAAGATGTTGGTCTGGAAGGCGATGCCGTCGATCACGCTGATGATGTCGCTAATCTTCTTGCTGCTGTCGTTGATGCCCTTCATGGTGTCTACCACCTGGGCTACCACTTCGCCACCCTGCACCGCCACGGTGCTGGCGCTCTGGGCCAGCTGGTTGGCCTGGCGGGCGTTGTCGGCGTTTTGCTTGACGGTGGAGCCCAGTTGCTCCATCGACGCGGCGGTTTGCTCCAGCGCACTGGCCTGGCTTTCGGTACGACCGCTCAGGTCATGGTTGCCCTGGGCGATTTCAGAGCTGGCGGTGGCTACGCCGTCAGACCCCTGGCGCACCTGGGTGACTACGCGCACCAGGCTGTCTTGCATGGTTTTGAGCTGGGCCATCAGGCTGGTGCTGTCGCCCGCTTTCAGGTGGATGGCACGGCTCAGGTCGCCAGACGCCACAGCACTGGCCAGCGCAGACGCCTCGTTGGGCTCGCAACCCAAAGCGCCCAGCAAACTACGGATGATCCACAAGCCCATCGCCAAAGCAATGCAAACAGACAAAGCGCTGACAATAAGCAACATCCAGCGGGTCTGCGCATAGTGCGCCCCTGCGGCAACAATACTCGTATCGTTCAGCCCGGCAAACTCATTGGTAGCTTTGAGCAATGCCGCCAACAAGGGGCGGCATTCCTTGTTCATCTTGTCGGTTGCCTCGTCTTTTTTGCCGTCTAGCGCCAACTTCACGATATCCAGAGCCACCGGTCCATACAGCGACTCGATCCGGGTGACCTCGCCGACCAACCGGCGTTCATCCGCCGATGCATCGGGGTTTTTCATGAACGCGTCATTCAGCAGCCGCAGCCGCTCCTGGGTGTCCTGGTGCGCCTTGAGTACCGCTGTATTCTCCAGCCCTCGGTCTTCAGGGGTCGTGACCAGCACCAGGTTACGGGCCGCAACGGCACGGCGGTTGACCGCCTCCTGCACAGACGCCACCAATTGGGCATCGGCCACATCCACACGGGCGTATTGGGTGAAGTTGTCATACGCACTGCCCAAAGCGCGAATGGACAGCAACGCAACAACGAACACAACAGCGGCTAAGGTGCCAAAAGCCAGGATCAACTGTTTCTTGACGGACATGGTTTTAGATTGCATTACGAGTCTCACTTTTTAATAAAAAAACGACCGCAAATTAAGGGAAACCACTATGTAGCTTCCTGAAAATAATACAAAGCGTAACCAATAGTAAATCCGAAGCATGCATCCGCCAATGCTTTTTCTGAAAAATTCAGCACCGCACACTACACTGCCACCTCAAGAGGTGCGGTATGAAAAAGCAGGAAAGCCCCCGTTTTTGGGAAGTAGATCTAGTCGCGCTGTTCCAGCTGTGGTGGAGCGACATTTCTGCGTTTCTGGTCACAGTGCTGATGTTCTGCGCCCTGTCGCTGCCCGTGGTGATACCGGCGCTGATCATGTGGTTCATGCTGGCGAACAACATCAGCTTTGAAAGTGCGCCGTAATCGTTGAGCGCGTTGGTTCGGTCGCCGCCATTCCGCGCCAGATAACCATCTGGCGCATATCCCACCTACGCCAGTAGCTCTATTTTTTAGAGCACGCGTGCGGCTTGCAGCTGGTCGCGGGTGTCGCGTGCCACGCGGCGGGCGGCGTCGGCAAAGTCGTCACCGCTGGAGGCGTACAGCACCGCCCGCGACGAGTTGACGACCAGCGAGCCGTCTTGCGTCCAGCCTGCCTGCACCGTGGCTTTGGCGTCGCCGCCCTGGGCGCCCACGCCGGGCACCAGCAGCGGCACGGTGGGGGCCAGCGCGCGGACGCGGGCGATTTCTGCCGGGTAGGTCGCACCCACCACCAGGCCGAGCTGGCCGTTCAGGTTCCACGGGCCTTGGGCCAGTTGGGCGATGTGCTCATACAGCAGCGGCTGGCCGGGCACGCTGGCCAGGCGCTGGCTTTGCAGGTCGTCGCCACCGGGGTTGGAGGTGCGGCAGAGCAAAAACGCGCCTTTGCCGGGGTACTTCAAATACGGCTGCACCGAGTCAAAACCCATGAAGGGCGACAGGGTGACGGCGTCGGAGTCATAGCGGTCAAAGGCCTCGATGGCGTATTGCTCGGCGGTGGAGCCGATGTCGCCGCGCTTGGCGTCCAGGATGACGGGCACGTGCGGCGCCACGCGGCGGATGTGGGCGACGATGCGCTCCAGCTGGTCTTCGGCGCGGTGGGCGGCAAAGTAGGCGATTTGCGGCTTGAAGGCGATGGCCAGGTCGGCGGTGACGTCCACGATGCGGTTGCAAAAGTCCGCTATCTTGCTGGCGTCGCCACGCCACGCACCGGGGAAACGGGCCGGGTCGGGGTCGAGCCCGACGCAGAGCATGGAGGCATTGCGCTGCCCGGCGTTTTGGAGCATTTCGGTAAAGGTCATGGGGCGATTTTAAGGAGGTGCGTGTCTTACCCCCTCTCCCCCCGGGAGAGGGGGTAAGGCAGGGGCTTACCGCACACCCAGCGCCAGCACCAAGTCCGCCCAGGCCTTGGCCTTGGCAGGCGGGTTGCGCAGCAGGGTCGCCGGGTGGTAGCTGACCACCACCGGCACGCCCTGGTAGCGGTGCACGCGGCCGCGCAGCTGGCCCAGCGGGGTGCCGTCTTGTAGCAGCAGCTGGGCGGCAAACGGGCCCAGCGCCAGGATGACTTTGGGCTGCAGCAGGGCGACCTGGCGCTGCAGAAAGGGGCCGCTGTCGGCCGTTTTCTGCAGGCTGGTGATGCAGGCGGAAGGCGCGTCCGGGTTGCGTTGCGGGGTGATGCCAACGGCGCGCAGCATATTCGCCAGCAGCTGGGCCTCGGGGGTGGCCAGCGGGTCGGCGTCGGTGAACCCCAGCGACTCGCCCAGCACCAGCCAGTCGGCGGGGTCGCCCAGTGCGGTGTTCAGCGCCGCGCTGGCCTGGCAGGCGGCCCAGGCGGCGCGCAGGCTGCTCCAGTCACTGCCCGCAAAGTGAGTGGCTGGCGTTTCAACATCTTTTAGGGCTCTAGCGCTTATTCTGTCTGCGCTGGCAGCTACCAATTCAGGAGCACGCTCAATGGCCTGGGCGATGGTCTGTACGGCGGGTGGGGCCACGACAGGTTCGGGCACGGCTTCAGGCCACCACACCGGCACGTGCATTTCGGCCAGCATGGCGCGCTGGCGGGCGTCGAGGTCTAGGCTCATAGCTTGAAGCTCATCACCACGGCATGCTCGCGCTGGGGACCGTTGGGGTAGTAGTCTTTGCGCAGGCCGACACGGGCAAAGCCGTAGCGGGCGTACACATCCAGTGCGCGCTGGTTGCCCACGCGGGCCTCCAGCCACAGCCACTGCGCGCCCTGGCTGCGCGACCACAGGGCCAGCGCGTCCAGCAGCAAGTGCGACCAGCCTTGGCGCTGGTACTGCGGGGCCACGGTGAGGTTGAGTAAATGCACCTCGTCCACGCCCTGCATGGCCACAAAGTAGCCCAGGATGGTGTCGCCCGCCAGCAGCAGCTGGGCCGGGTAGCCGGCGTTGAGCGTGTCGATAAAGTTGGCCCGCGACCAGGGGTGCGCGTAGGCGGCCAGCTCCACCTGCAGCAGCGCGTCCAGCCACGCCGGGGTCAGGTGCTCCAAGCGCACCTCGGCGGCGTCTGGGGTTTGCAGTACGGCGTTCATGGGTAAACCTTCGTGCTTCGCACTGTGCTGCGAACTTGTTTGGGGCGGCCCGGCACGGCGTTCATCCCAGCGCCGCTTTGGCCGCCATGCGCTCGGCAGTGGTTTGCGCCACTTTGTCGCGGATGTAGCGCGGCAGGGCCTGGTCGGCGGGCACGGCCAACCCGGCAGCCAGCAGGGCCGGGGCCAGGCGCAGCATGGCGGCGGCGGTGGGGAGTACGTGCAGGCCCGTGGCCGGAATACGGTCGGCGTACACGGCCAGGGCGTTGCCGGCCAGCGTCCAGCCGTCTTCGGGCTGCACGGCCTCAGGGCGCACCAGATGGAAGTCGTCGCGCTGCTGCCAGCGGCCATCAGCCCAGGTGTAGTGGCCGGTATAGATCTCGTCCATGCGCGCATCCAGCAGGGCTTGGACCTGGAATACCTCTTGCATTAGGCCGTGCTGGGCGCGGGCCTCTTCGGCCACGGCCATCAGGGTGTCGATGGGCAGCACGGGTTTGTCCACGCCAAACGCCAGGCCCTGGGCCACGGCGCAGGCGGTGCGCAGCCCGGTGAACGAGCCGGGGCCGCTGCCAAAGGCGATGGCGTCCAGGTCGGCCAACCGCAGCCCGGCTTGGGCCAGCAGCGCCAAAATGGCGGGCACCAGGGTGGCCGACGCCTGCGCCCCGCCAGGGCCGCTGTGCAGCCACACCGCAGCGCCGTCGGTGGCGGCGATAGACAGAACGTCGGTGCTGGTGTCGAAGGCTAGTAATTTCATAATAAAAATGAGGTTGGCGCATATAAAGCCTGCGCTAGCAGCTACATAATTAGTAGCAAAATGCAGGCCGCCAGGACAACCCCAGACGGTAGACTCAAGGCTGTATTGTCCACTGATCGCCCCATGCGCCTGAACCGCTTACTCCCCTTTCTGGGCCTGCTGGCTCTGCTGCACGGTGCCGAGGCCCAGCGCCTGCCCGCCGACATTGCCGCCGCGCTGGCCCGCGCCAAAGTGCCGCAAGACGCGGTGGGCCTGCTGGTGCAGCGCGCCGACGGCAGCAGCACGCCACGCCTGAGCCACCGGGCCAGCGTGGCGATGAACCCGGCGTCGGTCATGAAGCTGGTCACCACCTACGCCGCGCTGGACACGCTGGGGGCCGACTTCACCTGGAAGACCCGGTTCTACGCCGACGGCCCATTGCAAAACGGCGTGCTGGCGGGCAACCTGTACATCCGGGGCGGCGGCGACCCCAAGCTGGTGCTGGAGCGCATTGACGCCGCCTTCCAGGCGCTGCGCGCGCTGGGCGTGCAAAAGGTGCGCGGCGACATCGTGCTGGACCACGGCATCTTCCACCCCGAACCCCGCGACCCCGCCGAATTTGACGGCCAGGCCCTCAGCCCCTACAACGCCGCGCCCGACGGCCTGCTGGTCAACTTCAAGGCGCTGATCTTTACCTTCACCCCCGAGGCCGACGGCCAAACGGCGTTCATCCAAAGCGAGCCACCGATGGCGGGCGTGCAGATCGACACCCGGGTGCGCCTGAGCAGCGCCCCCTGCGACGACTGGCGCGGCGTGCTGAAAGCCGACTTTGCCGACAACCGGGTGCAGTTCCAGGGCAGCTACCCGGCCAAATGCGGCCCCCGCAGCTGGCCCGTGGCCTACACCGACCCCGCCAGCTACGCGCGCCGGGTGCTGCAAGCCATGTTTGTCAACGCAGGCGGCGAATTCACCGGCCAGGTGCGCGATGGCCGCACCCCGGCGGACGCGCGCTGGCTACTGGACACCCCGTCGCTGCCGCTGGGCGAGGTGATTGCCGATGTCAACAAATTCAGCAACAACGTGATGGCCCAGCAGGTGTTTTTGACGCTGGGGCTGCAGCAGAGCCACCCGGGCACGTTTGCCGCGTCGCGCACCGCCGTGGCAGCCTGGTGGCCTGCCGCCATCGGTAGCGACGTGCCCGGCCCCACACTGGAAAACGGCTCCGGCCTGAGCCGCAATGAACGCATCAGCCCGCGCGCCCTGGGCCAGCTGCTGCGCCGCGCCGCCAGCCACCCGCAGGGCCAGGTGCTGGCGCAGTCGCTGTCCATCGCCGGAGTGGACGGCACCGCCCAGCGCATGCGCGACCGGGGCCTGGCCCCCGAGGCCATAGGCAACGCCCAACTCAAAACCGGCACGCTGCGCGACGTGGCCTCGGTGGCGGGCTATGCCACCGGACGCAGCGGCCAGCGCTATGTGGTGGTGGGCATCGTCAACCACCCGCTGGCCCCGGCGGCCCGCCCGGCGCTGGACGCGCTGGTCGAGTGGGCGGTACGGGAAGAGTAATCTAGGCGACAAATCACGCGCATTCGCAGCGTGCCCTCACGCCATGCTTGGTAGTTACCCTGGACGACAATCTGGCCGCCCACCGTAACATTCCGCCACAAACGCACGACCGTTCTTTTTCACCTCTGGAGTCTCCCCATGCATTGGAATCCCTTAAAAATAGCCGCCCTGATCGCCACAGCCGCCCTGGCCGCCTGCGGCGGTGGCGGTAGCGACACCAGCACCAAAGTCACGTTCACCTCGCTGGTGTCGTTCGGCGACAGCCTGAGCGACGTGGGCACGTACAAGGTGGGCACGGTCGCCTACGTGGGCGGTGGCAAATTTACGGTCAACGACAGCACGGCAGCGGCGCAAAACTGGACCGAATTTTTGGCCAGCCAGCTGAGCCTGAGCGCCCCCTGCGCCGCTGAAACCGGCATGCTACCCAGCGCAGCCTATATCGCCGGAGGCCTTGCATCGGTCGCCAGAACCCAACACCCCAGCTGCACCAACTACGCCCAGGGCGGTGCCCGCGTGACCTCCGACTTTGGCGTCAGCAGCGTAGGCTTGCAGGCAGCGCCACTGTCGCAAACCACCATTGGCCTGCTGGCGTTGCCGGTGGAGAAGCAGATCGCGAACCACCTGTCCCGCGTCACCACGTTTTCGGGCACCGAGCTGGTGACTGTGCTGGCCGGTGCCAATGACGCCTTCCTGCACCTGAATGCGGTCTCCGCCGTCACCACCCTGTTGACCACCGACACCAATGCCACCCGCACCGCGGCAGCCGGAGCGGCCTACGCGGCAGGGTGGTCCACCACCCTCCAGGGGCAAATCGCCGGCGGCACGGCCGCTGCGACCCTGGCTGCAGCAGCCCCCGGCGCTGCCGTTGCCGGCATGGCGACAGCAGCCACCGAACTGGGCGGCTACGTCACCAACTCGGTGGTGGGCAAGGGCGCTAAATACGTGGTGGTGGTCAACGTACCCAACATCGTGCAAACCCCACGCGGCCAGAGCCTGAGCGCGTCCGCCCAGGCACTCCTGAGCAGCATGGTCACCACCTACAACAGCAAGCTGGCCGCCGCCGTGCCCGGCAGCGTGGTGCTGGCCGATGCCTACACCCAGGGCATGGACCAGTACGCCAACCCGGCGCAATACAGCCTGACCAATGTCACCACGCCGGTGTGCGCGGTCGCGGGCAATATCCTGGACGGTTCGTCGCTGGTCTGTACCTTGGCCAATCTGGTCGCGGGCACCAATCCCGCCACCTACCAGTTTGCCGATGACGTGCACCCCACCGCCGCCGGCTACAAGTTGCTGAGCCGCTTTGTGGCCCTCAAACTGGCCCAAAAAGGCTGGCTGTAAGCCCCCACCCCACAAGGAACCCCCATGAAACTCAACACCACTTGCATCACCGCAGCCCTGCTGTTGGTAGCGGGCGCGGCCCAGGCCCAAAGCGCAGGCACCTGGATGCTGCGCGGCGGCGCAACCAACATCACCCCCTCGGTCGATAGCGGCAACCTGTCCGCCTCCAGCGCGTCCGGCACCAGAATCGACTCCGACGGCAACACCCAGCTGGCCGGTGGCATCACCTACATGCTGACCGACCACTGGGCAGTAGACCTGCCACTGGCCCTGCCGTTCAAGCACAACCTGACCGGCGACGGTGCCATTGCAGGCGCGGGCAAGATTGGCGAAACCAAGTCCCTGCCCATGTCGCTGTTTGGCCAATACCGCTTTGGCGAGACCAACGCCCAGTTCCGCCCCTTTGTCGGCGCAGGGCTGACCTATGCCAAGTTTTACAAAGAACGCGGCAATGCCACGCTGACGGCCATCACCGGCGGGTCCAGCAGCAACCCGACCACGCTGTCGCTGAAGTCCAAGCTGGGCTTGACCCTGCAAGCCGGGGCCACGGTGGCCTTGACCGAGCGCTGGTTCGCCGAGGGCATGGTGTCTAAAACCTTCCTCAAAACCCGTGGCACCCTGTCCACCGGGCAGACGATTGATGTGACCCTGAACCCCACCACGTTCTGCCTGGGCGTGGGCTACAAGTTCTAACGTACTTGCTGCAAACGTAAAAAGCCGACCCTCGGGTCGGCTTTTTACGTTGTAACGATGGCCTGTGCACACCTCTCATCGGCGGGCAGTACGGCCAAGTCCCAGAGAACCCACAGAACCGGCTTTGCCGGGCTGTAGGGTTCGCCCCCTGCAAAAGGGGGTTTGCGAAAACACGTAGTGTTTAGCCTGGGGGTGAGCCAATGTCACCAGCGGGCATGCACCTTGTCGTACACGTACACACCCAGCAGGCGCTGCGCCACGGGGGTCATGTACAGCTTGTCGGCAAACATGTACAGGTTGTAGGTGGTGCCTGCCGAATTGGCGGTAATGGCGGCGATGGTGGCGGTGGTGCACAGCGACGAATTCACCTGCCCGGTGCCGATGCCAATGCCCGCAGTGGCATCGGTAGAGGTGCAGGCAATGCTGGTGGCATTGGTCATGCCGCCGTATGAGGTGGGCGTGCCATGCATCAGATTGACGTAGTACTCGGCGTCCACCAGCAGCACTGCGTTGCTAGTGTCCAGATCGGCAATGGCGACCTTCACCCGGTCGTTAAAGGTGCGGGTGGCACTGGTCAGCAGCGTGCCTTTGCTGTTGGCGGTAGCCCAGGGCGTCACGCTCAGGTCGTACATGTTCACCACCACCACATGCTTGCCGCCCGCCGTCACCAGCCGACGCACCTGGGCGGCCAAGTTGATGGCGGCCTGGTTCACATTGGCCAGCATCTGTGCTTCGGTCTGGCTACCGGCCACCACGGCGGCCGTCTCGGCCACCACGTCGCTGATACCACCGCTGATGGTCACCACGTCGTTCGCAGCCAGGGTATTGCTGGCCAGAAAGCTGTCGATCTGCTGGGTGATGGTCAGGGTGCTGCTGTTGCCCGCCGCGTCAGGCGTGGCGCTGGTGCGCGCCTGGCCCTGCGCGTAGACCTTGCCGCCACTGGCGCTGGCCGTGGCCGTCAGCCCGTAGCTGGCGGCCATCTGCT
>CANFZJ010000061.1 GCA_947451445.1 Comamonadaceae bacterium | reverse complement strand
GTGCTGGACAACACCGCTTTCGGCCTGGAAATGGCGGGCACCGAGCGCAAGGTGCGCGAAGCCCGCGCCATGGACGTGCTGAAACAGGTGGGCCTGCACACCTACGCCGCCAAATACCCGTCGCAGCTGTCGGGCGGCATGCAGCAGCGCGTAGGCCTGGCCCGCGCCCTGGCGGTAGACCCCGACATCCTGCTGATGGACGAAGCCTTCTCGGCGCTCGACCCACTCAAACGCGTAGAAATGCAGAGCCTGATGCTGGAGCTGCAGCGCGAACAACAGCGCACCGTGCTGTTTGTGTCGCACGACCTCGAAGAAGCCATGCGCATCGGCACCCGCATCGCCATCATGGAAGGCGGCAACCTGGTGCAAGAAGGCACGGCCCACCAAATCATCACCCAGCCCGCCAACGACTACGTGCGCCGCTTCTTCCAGGGGGTGGACACCTCGCGCTACCTCACCGCCGCCGACCTGCTCGACCCCGTGTTGAACGGCCATTCGTACACCAGCGGGCCGCGCCTGCCCTGGTCCACCACCCTGCCCGAGGCGATGAAGATCGTGCTGGGCATGGACCAACCCGTGGGCGTGTTCGACGCCACCGACCAACTGCTCGGCTGCATCTCCGCACGCAGCCTGCTTGCCAAAATGCACCAGGAAGCCCGCCATGTCTGATCTGCTCACCCAAGTCACCGATGCCACCCATAACATGCTGCCGCTGGGCAAATGGGTCAACGCCGGTGTCAAAAGCCTGCTGGACAACGGTGCCACCGTGTTCGACTCGATCGGCGCAGTGGTAGAAGGCTTTGCCGAATCCATCGAAAAAGGCATGCTGGCCATCCCCTTCTGGCTAGTCATCGTGGTGGCCGCCATCGTCGGCGTGCGCCGCCTGGGCTGGGGTTTTGGCACATTTGTTGCATTGGCCTTGATGCTGATTGTGGTCACCGGCTTCTGGCCGCAAACCATGGTGACCCTGGCGCTGACGCTGTCGGCCACCATCATCAGCCTGATTTTTGGCATTCCCCTGGGCATCTGGTGTGCCCGCAACAACCACGCCAACGCCACCGTGCGCCCCATTCTGGACTTCATGCAGACCATGCCCGCTTTTGTCTACCTGATTCCCGCCGCCATGCTGTTCGGCCTGGGCCGCGTGCCCGGCACGTTCGCCACCGTTATCTTTGCCATGCCGCCCGTGGTGCGCCTGACCAGCCTGGGCATCCGCCAGGTCAGCTCCGAGCAGGTCGAAGCTGGTAACGCCTTTGGCTGCACCGCGACCCAGCTGCTGTTCAAGGTACAGCTGCCTATTGCCCTGCCTACCATCATGGCCGGGGTCAACCAGACCATCATGATGGCGCTGTCCATGGTCATCATCGCGTCCATGGTGGGTGCGGGCGGCCTGGGCAACGACGTGCTGGCCAGCATCCAGCGGCTGGACATCGGCCTAGGGTTTGAGAGTGGCCTGGCCGTGGTGCTGCTGGCTATCATCCTGGACCGCCTGACCGAAAGCTTTGGCGTGGCCCGTAAGGGCAAAGACAGTTAAGGAACCCCATTGGCACGCATCCCTTTTGACTCCACCCCGGCTGCGGCACTGGGTGCCAACGACGCATCGGCCCAGGCGGGTGCGACCCACATCGGCTTCGTCCTGCTGCCCGACTATTCCATGATCGCCTTTGCCACCGCAGTCGAAACCCTGCGCATGGCCAACTACATCAGCCGCCAGCCGCTGTACCGCTGGACGGTGGTCGGCAGTGAACCCGGCGCGTGCGTCGCCAGCAACGGCCTGGCCGTGGCATCCACCGGCAACGCGGCCAGCCTGGCCGACTGCGACATGGTGTTCGTCTGCGGCGGCGTCAACATCCGCAACAACACCACCGACAGCCTGCGCCAACTGCTGCGCCATCTGGCCGCCCAGGACGTGGCCATGGGCTCGCTGTGCACGGGCGCATTTGCGCTGGCCAGCGCCGGGCTGCTGGACGGCTACCGCTGCGCCATCCACTGGGAAAACCTGTCCGCCATCGGCGAAGAATTCCCCAAGGTGCAGTTTTCTACCGAAGTGTTTGTGGTGGACCGCGACCGCATCACCTGCTCTGGCGGCACCGTGCCGCTGCACTTGATGCTGCACCTGATCCGCGCCCGGTTTGGTGCCAAGCTGGTGATGGACGTGTCCGAGCAGTTCGTGGTGGAACGCCTGCGCGCCAGCAACGACCGCCAGCGCATCCCCCAGCCCGAATGCATAGGCCCCGGCTACCAGCACTTGACCGAAGCCGCCGAAATCATGGCCGCCAACATCGAAGAACCGCTGCCCCTGGCCGAGCTGGCCAGCGCCATCGCCCTGTCGCTGCGCCAGCTGGAGCGCCTGTTCCACCGTTACTTCAGCATGAACCCGGCGCAGTACTACATGAACCTGCGCCTGCGCCGCGCCCAAGAGCTGCTGACCCACAGCAGCATGCCCATCATGCAGGTGACGGTGGCCTGCGGCTTCCAGTCGTCGTCGCATTTTTGCAAGGCCTACCGTAGCCTGTTTGGCCATTCGCCGAGTGAGGAACGCCGCCGCCACGGCGGAGCCGCCGCCAAGCCCCGCGCCCCGGCCTGGCAGAAGCACCCAGCGGGGTCCGTCACCGCCATCCGGGCTGCCTGAAAACGCTACAAATAATGTAGCTACTAGCGCACATCCTCTATGCGCTAGATGCCATTTTTACCTGATGAGCAACCGGCCTCAGACGGACCTTATTTCCATCGTTGCGGTACCGGCACCACCAGCGCGTTCGCCGGTGATGAAGATGGCGCGAAAGTCATTCACATTGGTCCAGGTCGGGCCAGTTACCACCGAGTCGCCCAGCGCCTCGAAGAAACCGTGTCCGTCGTTATCGTCCAGGCGCTGGCGTGGCCGCAGGCCCTGGGCCCAGGCGCGGTGCAGGGTGTCGGGGGTGAGCACCGCGCCGGCAATTTCCTCCTGCCCATCGACGCCATCGGTGTCGCCCGCCAGGGCATACACACCGGGTTCGCCGTTCAGCGCCACGCCCAGCGCCAGCAAAAATTCGACGTTGCGTCCTCCGCGCCCTTGGCCGCGCACCGTAACGGTGGTTTCGCCGCCCGACAGCAATATGCAGGGCGGCGTAAAGGGCTGGGCCCGGCGCGCTACTTGCAACGCCATCCCGGCCATGGTTTTGGCTACGTCGCGGGCCTCGCCCTCGATCGCATCGCCCAGGATATGGACAGCAAAGCCCGCCTGGCGAGCGACTTCCGCCGCGGCCTCCAGGGCCATCTGCGGGGTGGCGATGAAGCGCGTTTCTATCGCGGACAAACGCGCGTCGCTGGCTTTGACGCTCTCGGCCTGGCCGCTTTCCAGCAGGGACAGCGCAGCGGGCGGAATCGCAATGTCGTAGCGGCGCAGAATCTCCAGCGCGTCGGCGCAGGTGGTGGGGTCGGCCACGGTAGGGCCCGAGGCGATGTCCACGGGCGCGTCGCCGGGCACATCCGAGAGCAGCAGATTCAGCACCCTGGCGGGGTGGCAGGCAGCCGCCAGGCGGCCGCCCTTGATGGCCGACAGGTGGCGTCGCACACAGTTCATTTCACGGATGCTGGCCCCGCTGGCCAGCAGCGCGCGACTCAGTGCCTGCTTGTCGGCCAGGCTCAGCCCCGGCAGCGCCAGCGGCAGCAGGGACGAGCCGCCACCCGAAATCAGGCACAGCACCAGGTCGTCCGGGCTGAGCCCTTGCACCAGGCCCTGCATGCGCCGGGCTGCCGTCTCGCCCGCAGCGTCCGGTACGGGGTGGGCGGCTTCGACGATCTCGATGCGCGCGCAAGGCACGGCGTAGCCGTAGCGCGTGACCACCAGGCCGGACAAGGCACCAGGCGAGGTATCGGGCCAATGGTCTTCCACCGCCTTGGCCATGGCGGCCGATGCCTTGCCTGCCCCGATGACGATGAGGCGGCCTTTGGGCGGCAGGGGCAGATGGGGCGGGACGCACAGCGCCGGTTGCGCGGCGGCAACGGCGGCATCGAACATGGCGCGCAGCAACGCGCGGGGGGGCATGGATGGCATGCTGGTTTCCTGGTTCTTCATGCGGTACAGAGATGGAAAGTAGGCACAAAATATGCTGTCTGCGCAGATAAAATATGCGCAGACAGCTATCTATTCAATAGCACCTCGACACCGGCGTCAGCGCGGCACTCAGTCGATGCTGACCTTGGCGTCCTTGACCAGTTTGGCAAAGCGTTCGGTGTCGTCCTTGATCTGGCGGGCCATCTGGTCGGGCGTGTTGCCCACGGGTTCGGCGCCGATGTCGTCCATCTTCCTGCGGAACTCCGGGCTGCGGATGATTTTGACCATCTCGGTGTTCAGCCGGATCACCAGCTCTTTGGGCGTGGCGGCGGGGGCCAGCACGCCAAACCAGGTGCCCAGGTCAAAGCCTTTCAGGCCCGCCTCGTCCAGCGTGGGCACATCGGGCAAGGCGCTGGAGCGTTTGGCTGTGGTGACGGCCAGCGCACGCAGTTTGCCGCCCTTGATGTGCTGCAGCACCGGGGTGATGGTGTCGAACGACATGCTGATCTGCCCGCCCAGCAGGTCGGTGGTCAACGGGCCGCTGCCCTTGTAGGGCACATGCAGCAGCTGCACGCCGCCCATGCCTTCCACCTGCGCACCGATGAGGTGCTGCACGGTGCCGTTGCCATTGGAGCCAAAGGTGAATTTGCCGGGCTCGGCCTTGGCCAGCGCCAGCAGGTCTTTCACCGTTTTGGCAGGCAGGTTGGGGTTGACCACCAGCACATTGGGCACCAAGGCCACGGTGGTGATGGGGGCCAGGTCTTTCTGGAAGTCGTAGGGCAGCTTTTTGTACACGCTGGTGGCAATGGTGTGGTGCACCGCCCCCACCAGCAGGGTGTAGCCGTCCGGCTTGGCTTTGGCGACGTAGTCCGCGCCGAGGGTGGCACCCGCACCGGGCTTGTTGTCCACAATAACGGGCTGGCCCAGGGCTTTGGCCAGCTCGAGTCCGATGGCCCGGGCCAGCACATCGGTAGTCCCCCCGGCGGGAAAGGGAACCACCAGGTTGATGGGCTTGGCAGGCCAGGTCTGGGCCGTCGCCGCCAGGCTCGACAAGGCCAGCGCTGCAGCGATTCCACGTAGTCGGGACTTACGCAAGTCCCCTGTGCGCCCGGAGGGCGACACAGGGCGGCGATGCATAAGTCCTAATAATTTTGTGTTCATGTTTGTCTCCTCGGGTGGATCGCCAGCGCTTATGCGGCCAGGAACGCGCAGACCGCCTGCGTCACCTGGGCCGTGGTGGCCTTGCCGCCCAGGTCGCCGGTGTGCAGCGTAGGGTCGGCGGTGACTTTTTCAATCGCGGCCATCAGGCGCTGGGCGCTGCTGGTCTCGCCCAGGTGCTCCAGCAGCATCACGCAGCTCCAGAAGGTGCCCACCGGGTTGGCCAAGCCCTTGCCCATGATGTCGAAGGCCGAGCCGTGGATGGGCTCGAACATGCTGGGGTAGCGGCGCTCGGGGTCGATGTTGCCGGTAGGGGCAATACCCAGGCTACCGGCCAGCGCGGCGGCCAGGTCGCTCAGGATGTCGGCGTGCAGGTTGGTGGCGACGATGGTGTCCAGCGTGGCGGGGCGGTTCACCATACGGGCGGTGGCGGCATCGACCAGTTCCTTGTCCCAGGTGACGTCGGGGAACTCTTTGGAGATTTGCACCGCGATCTCGTCCCACATCACCATGGCGTGGCGCTGGGCGTTGGACTTGGTAACCACGGTCAGCAGCTTGCGGGGCCGTGACTGGGCCAGCTTGAAGGCGTAGCGCATGATGCGCTCCACCCCGGCGCGGGTCATCATCGACACATCGGTGGCGGCTTCGATGGGGTGGCCCTGGTGGACCCGGCCGCCCACGCCAGCGTATTCGCCTTCGGAGTTTTCGCGCACGATGACCCAGTTCAGGTCGTTGGGGCCGCAGCGTTTGAGCGGGCCGTCGATGCCGGGCAGGATGCGGGTGGGGCGTACGTTGGCGTATTGGTCAAAGCCCTGGCAGATCTTCAGGCGCAGGCCCCACAGGGTGATGTGGTCGGGAATGTGCGGGTCGCCCGCCGAGCCGAACAGGATGGCGTCCTTGTCGCGCAGCGCGTCCAGGCCATCGGCGGGCATCATCTTGCCGTGTTCGCGGTACCAGTCACCGCCCCAAGCAAAGCTTTCAAAGTCAAAGCGAAAGCTGCTGCTGGAGCGGGCCAGCGCCTGCAGAACGTCTTGGCCGGCAGGCACGACTTCTTTGCCGATGCCGTCTCCGGGGATGCTGGCGATTTTGTAGGTCTTCATGGATTGTCTCCGTCGGGGTGGGGGGGGTGAAGTAACTTTCATGCTTTGGGTTGACTGCGCCGCCCGAGCCATGAAAGCAGGTGGTGGCGGTACTTTAAGGACTGGACAGGCCACTACTACGCCGCTAAAGTCAATCCATTGTTTACTTTTATTTAACAATGGATGGGGGCAAAAATGGGCAGTGCAGGCATTCAACCGGCCGACTTGGGCTTCTTTTCGGCACTCGCCAGTGCGGGCAGCCTGAGTGCGGCTGCCCGGGAACTGGGCGTCACCACTCCCGCCATCAGCAAGCATCTGGCGCTGATGGAGTCGCGCCTGGGCATGTCCTTGGTCAACCGAACCACCCGGCGCATGAGCCTGACCCAGGAGGGGGAGGTGTACCTGGAGCACGCGCGCCGCATCCTGGGCGAAATCGACGACATGGAAGCGCTGCTGGGCGGCGCCAAATCAACGGCCAAGGGCCTGCTGCGGGTGAATGCGACGCTGGGTTTCGGCCGCAGCCACATTGCACCGCTGATCTCGAAGTTCGTCGTGCTCCACCCCCAGGTCGAGGTGCAGCTGCAGCTGTCGGTCAATCCGCCGCCCCTGACCGAAGACGCATTCGATGTCTGCATCCGCTTTGGTGCCCCACCCGATGCCCGGGTGATTGCCAAACGCATCGCCCCCAACCGCAGGCTGCTGTGCGCATCACCCGCCTACCTGGACAAGCACGGCAGCCCCAAAGTACCGCACGACCTGGTGCGCCACAACTGCATCGGCATCCGCCAGGGAGAAGAGGCCTACGGTGTCTGGCGGCTGACCCACGGCCGGGGTAAGTCGGCCCTGACAGAGGCGGTCAAAACCAGAGGCAACCTCACCACCAACGACGGAGAAATCGCCGTCAACTGGGCGCTGGACGGCCACGGGGTCCTGATGCGTGCCGAGTGGGACATCGAACGCCACCTGGCGAATGGCCGCCTGGTGCAGGTCTTGCCGCAGTGCCATACACCGGATGCCGACATCCACGCGGTGTACCCGCCACGCCACCAAACCACGGGCCGGGTCCGCGCGTTTGTGGACTTCCTCACCTGGTCGTTTGAGCAACGCACCGCCCGGCAAGCGCCCACCTGATCCCCCGCCCCACGGGGAAAGGGCCACCATCGGCAGCCACAGAATGCCCCTAGGTTTAACGCCATGTATAGCTATATTATTCATAGCTATCAGCGCAACATTCATCTGCACCAATGCGTTTTTTACTGCCTGAATTTTTAGTTCTTTTTTGGCTACGCCGGGCGCGGACAACTCCGCGTCGCTCCCAGCC
Organism: Comamonadaceae bacterium; assembly: GCA_947451445.1. Taxonomy (GTDB): domain Bacteria; phylum Pseudomonadota; class Gammaproteobacteria; order Burkholderiales; family Burkholderiaceae_C; genus Rhodoferax_B. The sequence continues at coordinate 3,860 of CANFZJ010000061.1, read as the reverse complement.
AAGTTCCGCCGCGCCAAGCTGTGAAAGTGCAGGGCACCCACTCAACAGGATCTGGCCATGAAATTCACCCTCCGCTTGCTCGCTATCGCCTCCGCATTTACCGCGCTGGCCGTACCCGCCGCCCATGCCGCTGAAGAGGCGAGTTGCAAAACCGTGCGCTTTGCCGACGTAGGCTGGAGCGACATTGCCGCCACCACCGGGCTGGCGTCGGTGGTACTGGAGGGGCTGGGCTACAAGCCCACGGTGACTATCGCCTCGGTGCCAATCACCTTTGCAGGCATCAAGTCCAAGCAGATCGACGCCTTTCTGGGCTACTGGAACCCGAGCATGACGCCGATCATCGAGCCCTTCGTCAAGGCCGGGCAGATCAAGGTGCTGGACACGCCCAACCTGGTCGGTGCCAAGTACACGCTGGCCGTGCCCGCCGAGCTGTTTGATAAGGGACTGAAAACGTTCAACGACATTGCCAAGTTCCAAAAAGAGCTGGGTGGCAAAATTTACGGCATCGAGCCCGGCAACGACGGCAATGCACTCATCCAGGGCATGATCGACAAGAACACCTTTGGCCTGAAGGGCTTCAAGATGGTCGAGTCCAGCGAAGCAGGCATGCTGGCCGAGGTGCAGCGCGCTGGACGCAACCACACAGCCATCGTCTTTTTAGGCTGGGAGCCGCACCCCATGAACGTGCAGATGAAGATGAAGTACCTGGAGGGCGGCGACGACGTGTTCGGCCCCAACCTGGGTGAGGCCAAGGTGTTCACCGCCCTGCCACCCAGCTACGAAGCACGCTGCCCCAACGTCGCCACGCTGCTGAAGAATCTGCAGTTCACCACCGCGATTGAAAACACGGTGATGGTCGGCATTCTGGACAAAGCCAAGCCCAACGCGGCGGCCAAGGCCTACCTGAAGAAAAACCCCGGCGTGCTGGACGGCTGGCTCAAAGGCGTGAAGACCTTCTCTGGCCAAGACGGCTTGGCGGCGGTCACGGCTTCGTTGAAGTAAAGACCGAGCTCCAAATTAGCCCCGTCATACCCGCGCAGGCGGGTATGACGGGGCGTAGTGGCAAGCTGGGGCGTTATTTGCCCCTCACTTCCCCTCTCCCGCGCGCGGGAGAGGGGGTAAACCCCTGACCGAACCGCCCCCGCCATGACCACGCCCTCCACTACCCATTTCTGCCTGAACCTGGCCTGCGGCAGCGCCCAAGGACAGGTTGCGGCTGTGTCCCAGTTGCTGAACCAGCACGGCGCATACATCGAGCAGTTTTCGGTGTTCGACGACCACACCACCGAGCGCTTTTTTGTGCGCAGCGTATTCAGTCTGCGCAGCCCGGTGGACGAGTTGCGCAGCGCGTTTGCCCAGCTGGCCCAGACCTTCCCCGCCGCGCAGTGGCAGGTGCACGACCTGGCGCAGCCGACCAAGGTGCTGCTGATGGTGTCCAAGTTTGACCACTGCCTGCGCGAGCTGGTGGCCCAGTGGCGGCGCGGCGAGCTGAAGATGGACATCGTGGCTGTCGTGTCCAACCACCCCGACCTGGCCCCGCTGGCCGCCGCCGAGGGCCTGCCGTTCCACCACATCCCCATGAGCGCCGACACCAAACCCGCACAAGAAGCCAAGCTGGAGCAGTTGATTGCCGACACCGGGGCCGAGTTCGTGGTGCTGGCGCGCTACATGCAAGTGCTGTCCGAGCCGCTGTGCCAGCGCCTGCATGGCCGGGTCATCAACATCCACCACTCGTTTTTGCCCGGCTTCAAGGGCGGCAAGCCCTACCAGCAGGCGTTTGAGCGCGGCGTGAAGCTGATTGGCGCGACCGCCCACTTTGCCACCACCGACCTGGACGAAGGCCCGATCATCGAGCAGTCGGTCGAGCGGGTAGACCACGCCGACACCCCGCTGCAGCTGTCGCAGGCGGGCCGTCTGGTAGAAAGCCTGGTGCTGTCGCGCGCCATGCGCTTCGTGCTGGACCGCCGGGTGTTCATCAACGGGATGAAAACAGTAGTCCTTAGATGAACACCCCCAGGCTACGCACTGCGTGTCTTCGCCCACCCCCTTGCAGGGGGCAACGCTGGCAGCCCGGCAAAGCCGGTTCTGCGGCGTTCTCGAACAGACAGTGTCCTTAATGAACAGTACCTCTATGACAAACCCTCTGATTCCCAGCTTCGTCGATGGCCTGCCCGTACATGGCAGCGGCGACAGCTTTACCACCGTCAACCCCGCCACCGGTACGCTGATCGCCAGCCTGCACGACTGCGCAGAGGACGACGTGAACGCCGCCGTCGAAGCCGCCCAGCGCGGGTTTGCCATCTGGTCGGCCATGACCGGCACCGAGCGCGGCCGCATCCTGCATCGCGCCGCCCAGCTGCTGCACGAGCGCAATGACGCACTGGCCGCACTCGAAGTACAAGACACCGGCAAGCCCTGGCAAGAGGCCTGCGTGGTCGATGTGGCCAGCGGAGCCGACTGCATCGAGTACTTTGCCGGAGCCGCCGCCACCCTGGCCGGGGCCCAGTACCCGCTGAAAAACGCTTTTGCCTACACCCGCCGCGAACCGCTGGGCGTGTGCGTAGGCATTGGCGCGTGGAACTACCCGTTGCAGATAGCCTGTTGGAAGTCTGCGCCCGCCCTGGCTGCGGGGAACGCTATGATTTTTAAACCGTCCGAGCTCACGCCCATGACCGCCGTGAAGCTGGCCGAGATTTACCTGGAGGCCGGTGTGCCGCCCGGCGTGTTCAACGTGCTGCAAGGCCGTGGCACTACCGGCGCGCTGCTGGCCGCCCACCCCGGCGTGGCCAAGGTGTCGGTGACCGGCTCCATCCCCACCGGCAAACGGGTGATGGCCAGCGCCGCCAGCACGCTGAAGCGGGTGACGATGGAGCTGGGCGGCAAGTCGCCGCTGATCGTGTTTGATGATGCCGACTTCGAGCAGGCGGTGACCGCCGCGATGATGGCCAACTTCTACACCCAGGGCGAAATCTGCACCAACGGCACCCGCGTCTTCGTGCAGCGCGGCATTGCCGACAAGTTTCTGGCCCGCCTGAAGGAACGCACGCTGCTGCTGCGCGTGGGCGACCCCACCCACCCGGATACCGAAGTCGGCGCGCTCATCTCCGCCGCGCACCGCGACAAGGTGCTGGGCTACATCGCCCAGGGCGTGGCGGGCGGCGCTACGCTGGTCTGCGGCGGCGCGGCAGTCAAGGTGCCCGGCCTGGAGGGCGGCAACTTTGTTGCCCCCACCATCTTTGCCAACTGCACCGACAGCATGGCCATCGTGCAAGAAGAAATCTTCGGCCCGGTGATGGCCGTGCTGGTGTTTGACGACGAGGCCGAGGTCGTGCAGCGCGCCAATGCCACCCGCTTCGGCCTGGCCGCAGGCGTGTTCACCCGCGACGGGGCCCGTGGCCACCGCGTGGCGGCGCGCTTGAAAGCGGGCATTTGCTGGATCAACAACTACAACATCACGCCGATTGAAATCCCCTTCGGCGGTGCGGGCGAGTCCGGCATAGGCCATGAAAACAGCATGGTGGCGCTGGAGCACTACACCCAGCTGAAAACCGTCTATGTGGAACTGGGCGAAGTCGCCTGTGGATACCGTTAAACCATGGCCACTGAATCTTTCGACTACATCATCGTCGGCGCAGGCTCTGCGGGCTGCGTGCTGGCCAACCGCCTGACCGAAGACCCCGATGTCACCGTGCTGCTGCTGGAAGCCGGGCCCGGCGACCGCAGCATCTTCATCCACATGCCGTCGGCCTTTGCCTACCCGCTGGCCAACGACAAATTCAACTGGTTCTACCACTCCGAGCCCGAGCCTTTCATGGACAACCGCGCCATGTACTGCCCACGCGGCCGGGTGCTGGGCGGCT
>CANFZJ010000060.1 GCA_947451445.1 Comamonadaceae bacterium | reverse complement strand
GGTTGTCCACCTGGGCCAGGCCCAGGAAGCTGGCATCCAGGCCGCCGCCGTCGTAGAAGTCGAATTGCAGCGACTGCTCGATGATGGCCTCGGCGTTGTAGGCCACGCCGAAGTCGCCCAGCTGCGCGGGGATGCCGCCGGTGATGCCGCTCTCGATGCTCAGGGTGAGCTGGTCGGCCACGCCCTCTTCCGCTGCCACCGACGGCACGCCAGCGGGGATGCCGATGCCCAGGTTGGTAATGGCGCCGGGCTTGAGCTCCAGCGCGGTACGGCGGGCGATCACCTTGCGTTCGTCCAGCGCCATCGGCGCCAGCGCGTTTACGGGCACCCGCACATCGCCGCAAAAGGCCGGGTTGAACTGGGTCGCAATGGTTTGCATGTGGTTCTCAGGCTGGCTGACCACCACGTAGTCCACCGACACGCCGGGAATCTTCACCGCCTTGGGGTGCAGGCTGCCCGCTTGCACTATGCGCTCCACCTGCACGATGACGATGCCGCCGCAGGCCTTGGCCGCGTGGGCGATGTTGATCTGCTCCAGCAGCATGCCCTCTTTGTCCAGCGTGATGTTGCCGTTTTCATCGGCCACGGTGCCGCGGATGATGGCTACATCGATCTTCGGGCAGGGGTAGAACAGCCATTCTTCGCCGTTGAACTCGACCAGCTTCACCAGATCCTCGGTGGACTTGCTGTTCAGCTTGCCGCCCTCCAGGCGCGGGTCCACAAAGGTGCCCAGGCCCACCTTGGTCAGCAGGCCGGGGCTGCGGCTGGCGATGTGGCGCGTCAGGTGCGACAGGCTGCCCTGCGGGAAGTTGTAGGCCTCGACCTCGCCGTCGAACACCATTTTCATCATCTCGGCCCCGGTTTGGCCGAAGTGGCCCGCGATGGTGCGCTTGACCATGCCGGGGTGGGCAAAGTGGACCATGCCTGCGTCCTTGCTGTTGCCAATGGCCCCGCAGGCCCAGGTGGTGACGTTGCGCGGGTGGCCGGTGGTCAGAAAGGTCTGCTCCACGCCTTTGAGCACCTCTTCGGGCAGGCTGGTGACGGCCAGGCCACCCAGGAAGATGGTGGCGTTGTCTTGGATAAGTGCGCCTGCTTGGGCGGCGGTGATGATTTGCATGCTTGCCTCTGATTGAATACTATTGTTTTGATAGCTGCTCGTGCCTATGTAATAAGCGCGGCAGCCCGATTTGGCTTACATCTCAGGCGTCGGGGTTTTCAATGAGCAAAGCCATGCCTTGGCCGCCGCCCACGCAGGCGGACGAGATGCCGTAGCGCAGGCCACGGCGGCGCAGTTCGCGCGCCAGCGTCACCGTCAGGCGCACGCCGGTGGCGGCCAGCGGGTGGCCCAGGGCGATGGCACCGCCGTTGACGTTCAGCTTGTCCATGTCCAGCCCCAGTTCGCGGCCCACGGCCAGGGTTTGTGCGCCCTGGGCTTCGTTGATTTCAAACAGGCCGATGTCGGACAGCTTGAGCCCGGTGCGCTCCAGCAAAGCGCGGATCGCCGGGGCCGGGCCGATGCCCATGTACTCCGGGGCCACACCCACCGCCGCCGCGCCGCGCAGGCGGGCCAGCGGCTTCAGGCCGTTCTTTTGCACATACGCACTGCTGGCCACCAGCGCGCCCACGGCGGCATCGACCAGGCAGGCGCTGTTGCCCGCTGTTTGCACGCCACCGGGGTACACCGTGCGCAGCTTGGCCAGCGCCTCTACCGGCGAGGGGCGGGGATGGGTGTCGTGCTCGACCCGCTCCACCTTGCGCGGCAGCTGGATGCCCCGGCTGGCGTAGCCGTCCAGCGCAAATTCTTCGTTGACCACGGGCACGATTTCACCGGCGTGGAAACCGGCGACCTGGGCCTTCAATGCACGCTCGAACGATTGGGACGCAAACGCATCCACATCGGCGCGGCTGATGGCGTACTTTTTGGCCAGGTTCTCGGCGGTTTCGATCATGGTCACCGGGCCGGCCGGGTCCATCAGCGCTTCGACCAAGAAGTCTTTGAACTCCACCGGCGCGCCCAGCTTGAAGCCGGTGCGGTGGGTGTAGGCGGCAATCGGGTTGCGCGTCATCGACTCGGTGCCGACCACCAGCGCCACGTTGGCATAGCCCAGTGCGATCTGGTCCGCCGCCTGGCGGAACAGCTCAAAACCCGTGCCGCAAATACGCTGTACCAGGATGGCGGGCGTGGCGATGGGCACACCGGCGTACAGACCAATATGGCGCGGCAGCACAAAAGCATCAAAGTCGGCCTGGGCCATGGAGCCGGTAACGACCGAATCCACGTCCTTCGCTGCTACGCCGCTGCGCTCCAGCACGGCGCGGGCGACTTTGATACCCATGTCGGTAGGCGACAGCGCACCGAAAGCGCCGCAGTAGTCCACCATGGGGGTGCGCACGCCGTCGATGATCCAGGCGTCCAGTGGGGCTGAGAAATGTGGCATTTTTAAACCTTCCGGGTATCGGTAACACGAAGAATAGTGGCGTAACCGCTGTCACCCGCCGCGCAGCCGGTGAACAAGCCCACGCCGCCGCCGCGCAGCACCAGCTCTTCGATCAGCTCGATGATGGCGCGCAGGCCGGTGGGCGCTTGCGGGTGGCCCCAGATGATGGAGCTGCCATAGTTGTTCATCTTTTCCCAGGCAAAACCGGTGTCGCGCGCCAGGGCGATGTCGTTCACGGCAAACGGGTTGTGGGTTTTGATGGCGTGGATGTCGCGGATGGTCAGCCCCGCATGCTTCAGGGCGTTGAAGGCGGCGGGCGACGGGGCGGCAGGCATGTAACCAGGGTCTACACGGGCCTGGCCGAAGCCAAGGATTTCAATTTCAATGTGCGGGTTAGCCGAAGCAGCCCGTGCCAGATCGCGGGTGGTGACGATGGCCCCGGCATTGCCGTCGGCCGGGTGGGTTTGGCCGCCAAAGGTCACCGTGCCGCCCGCCATCACTGGCTTCAGCTTGGCCAAGCCTTCGGCAGTGGTGGGGAAAATGCCTTCGTCGGCGCTGAGGGTACCGGTTTGTTTGCGAAATTTGGAGTCGCTCAAGGGCACATCGGCCATGTACAGCTTTTGGAAGGCCCGGTCGTTGGCCAGCGCCGCCTGGTACTGGGTGTAGCGGTGCAGCTTCAGGGCGTGCTGCTCGGCGGTGCTGATGCCGTAACGGGCGGCCACGTTTTCGCCGGTTTGCAGCATGGGGTTCTTGGCATACGGGTCATGGCCCATGTTGTCGGGCACCCAGTGCTCGGTCACGCCGTAGCCGCCGGTGCCCGTAGGGTCGGGGTAATACACCACCGGGCCGTTGGACTGGCGGTCGGCCATCACCAACAGCGCGCTGGTGGCGGTGCCGCACTGCACTTCCTGCGCCGCCATTTGCAGGGCCCGCACGCTGGTGGCGCAGGCCTGCTGGATGGTGGGGCCAGCCACGCGGTCGATGCCCATCAGGCCGGTCACATACGGCAGGCCGTAAAAGCTGCCTTTTTGCGGATTGGTCAGGCCCAGGATGGCCAGGTCGATCTGCGCCATGTCAAAGCCGCGTGCGGCCAGGGCCTGCTTGCCCACGTTGGCCGCCAGCGGCAACGCGTTCAGGTTGGCCAGCGAGCCCTGCCATTTGGCAAAGGGGGACGACCAGTAAATACCGTAGGGAATATAGGCTTGCATGGGCGGGTTCCTGTGTGGTGTATGGGTAATTTAGTTATTTATCATAATCATATTGGCACCCTGATTGACTAGGGAAAGCACCTATGATTCAGCACGATTTTTCGCTTGTTTTGATTATTTTTAATAACTATAGTTCAACCAACCAAGGCACTCCATGACCCACACCAACCCCGACATCTCCCTCGAAATCCGTGGCAACAGCCATGAAATCGCCGTCATCCGCCTGACCCGTCCGGCCAAGCGCAACGCGCTGAACGACGGCCTGATCCTGTCGCTGCGCAACATGCTGGAAACCCTGCCCAGCACCGTGCGCGCGGCGGTGATCGACGGCGACGGTGAACACTTCTGCTCTGGCCTGGACCTGAGCGAACTCAAGGAACGCGACGCAGGCCAGGGCATGCACCATTCCCGCATGTGGCACAGCGCGCTGGAGCTGGTGCAGTTTGGCCCCGTACCCGTCGTGGCGGCACTGCACGGTGCAGTAGTGGGCGGCGGGCTGGAACTGGCCAGCGCCTGCCACATCCGCGTGGCCGACGAATCCACCTTCTACGCCCTGCCCGAAGGCTCACGCGGCATCTTTGTGGGCGGCGGCGGCGCAGTGCGCATCCCCCGCCTGATCGGCACCGCCCGCATGACCGACATGATGATGACCGGCCGCGTCTACAACGCCGTGGACGGCGAGCGCGTAGGCTTTGCCCAGTACCTGGTACCCACCGGCACCGCGTTTGACAAAGCGCTGGAACTGGCCACCCGCATCGCCCAGAACGCGCCGCTGACCAACTACGCGCTGATGCACGCCCTGCCGCGCATTGCCGAGCAGCCATCGGACCAGGGCCTGTTCACCGAATCCATGATGGCCGCCATTGCCCAGAGCGCGCCCGAAGCCAAGGAACGCGTGCGCGCCTTTCTGGACGGCAAAGCCGCCAAGGTCCAGAAAGCCTGAGTAACCTGAAAAAAAGCCCCCATGTCTGCACCTAAATACCGCCCTCTGCGCTTCGGCGTCACCCGCGTCACCACCCGTGAAACCGCCCAGGGTGTGGTCTACGTGCAGGCCGAACAAGACCTGCAGCCCTACCCCACCCGGCTGACCGACCGGCTGCTGCACTGGGCCGCCACCACGCCCGACCACACCTGGATGGCCCAGCGCGTGCACAACGCCGACGGCAGCACCGGCGACTGGCGGCACATCAGCTACGCCCAGGCGCTGCAGTCGGCACGCAACATCGCCCAGGCTTTGTCCGGCATGGGCCTGGGCCCGGAGCGCCCGGTGGCCATCCTGAGCGAGAACGACCTGGACCACGCGCTGCTGTCGCTGGGCTGCCTGTACGCGGGCATTCCGCAGTGCACCGTGTCCACCGCCTATTCGACCATCAGCCAGGACTTCGACAAGCTGCGCCACGTGCTGGACACGCTGACCCCCGGCCTGGTGTTTGCCAGCAACGCCGCCACGTTTGCCCGCGCCATCAACGCCACCGTACCCGCCGATGTGCAGGTGGTATTGGGTAGCGGCAGCATCGAAGGCCGCGAGACCATCGCCTTCAGCCAGTTGCTCAACACCCCCGCCACGCCCGCCGTCGATGCCGCGCATGCCGCCATCACCGCAGACAGCATCGCCAAGTTCATGTTCACCTCGGGCTCGACCAAGCTGCCCAAGGCGGTGGTCGTGACCCAGCGCATGTGGGCCGCCAACCTGCAGCAGATGAACCAGTCCATGCCGGTGCTGGCCGAGCAGCCGCTGGTGCTGGTGGACTGGCTGCCCTGGAACCACACCTTTGGCGGCAACCACAACTTTGGCATCACCCTCTACAACGGCGGCACTTTTTATCTGGACGAAGGCAAACCCACGCCCAAGGGCATGGCCGAGACGCTGCGCAACCTGCGCGAGATCGCCCCCACGGTGTACTTCAACGTGCCCACCGGCTTCGAGGTGATCGCCCAGGCCATGCAGACCGACGACCTGCTGCGCAAAAACCTGCTGTCCAAGGTGCAGATGTTCTTCTTTGCCGCAGCCGCTTTGTCGCAGCCCATTTGGGACAGCCTGTTTGCCAGCGCCGAGCGCGAAGTGGGCGAGCGCATCGTGATGGGCACCGGCCTGGGCATGACCGAAGGCACGCCGTACTGCCTGGGCGTCAACAGCCCCAATGTGCGTGCCGGTGACATCGGCGTGCCCACACCGGGGCTAGAGCTGAAGCTGGTCCCCATGGACGGCAAGACCGAGGTGCGCTACCGCGGCCCCAACATCACGCCCGGCTACTGGCGCAACCCCGCGGCCACCCAGAGCAGCTTTGACGAAGAAGGCTTCTTCTGCTCCGGCGACGCCGTGCAGTGGATCAACCCTGCCGACCTGCACCAGGGCCTGAAGTTCGACGGCCGCATTGCCGAAGACTTCAAACTCAGCACCGGCACCTTCGTCAGCGTGGGCCCGATGCGCGCCAAGATCATTGCCGCCGGGGCCCCCTACATCCAGGACGCAGTGCTGACCGGCATCAACCTGAAAGAAGTCGGTGCGCTGCTGTTCCCCACACCCGCCTGCCGCAGCCTGAGCGGCCTGCCTGCCGACGCCAGCCTGGCGGATGTGCTGCGCAGCGCCCCAGTGCAGGCCCACTTTCAGCAGGTGGTCAACACACTGGCCGCCGCATCCACCGGCAGCGCCACCCGCGTGGCCCGCGCCCACCTGCTGGCCGAGCCCCCGTCGCTGGACCTGGGCGAGATCACCGACAAGGGCTCCATCAACCAGCGCAACGTGCTCAAGCACCGCGCCGCGCTGGTAGATGCCCTGCACGACGGCAGCCTGCCGCACACCTTTATTCCGCAATAAATCTCGACAGGACAACTATGAACATCCACAACCAAGCCGCCCTCGTCACCGGAGCCGCCTCCGGCCTGGGCGAAGCCACCGCCCGCGAACTGGCCCGTCTAGGCGCCAAGGTCGCCGTGCTGGACGTGAACATGGCGCTGGCCGAAAAGGTCGCCGCCGAGATTGGCGGTGTGGCTTGCCAGTGCGACATCACCAACGCTGAGAGCGTCACCGCCGCCATCGACAAAGCCGCTGCCGCCCACGGCCCGGCCCGCATTTTGATGAACGTGGCCGGTATCGGCGGTGCCAAGCGCGTGGTGCAAAAAGACGGCAGCGCCGCCCCGCTGGACGCGTTTGCCAAGGTCATCGCGGTGAACCTCATCGGCAGCTACAACATGACCCGGCTGTTTGCCGCCGCCTGCGCCAAGCTGGAAGCGCTGGAAGACGGCGCCCGTGGCGTGATCGTGTTCACCGCCTCCGTTGCCGCGTTTGACGGCCAGGTGGGCCAGCAGGCTTACAGCGCCTCCAAGGGCGGCCTGGTCGGCATGACGCTGCCGATGGCGCGCGACCTGGCGCAATACGGCATCCGCGTCTGCACCGTGGCCCCCGGCCTGTTTGCCACCCCGCTGATGCAAGAGCTGCCTGAAGGCGTGCAGGCGTCGCTGGCGGCCAGCATTCCGTTCCCGTCGCGCCTGGGCAAGCCCAGCGAATTCGCCGAGCTGGCCGCGCACATCGTGACCAACGGCCATTTGAATGGGGAAGTGATCCGCCTCGACGGCGCTCTGCGCATGGCCCCCCGCTAGTCCGTACATTCCCCGCCCCCGCTTTTTCGCTGCGCATGCGCTGGCGGGGGACAGTTTTGGTCAAAAAAGTCTGTAGCGCATATTCCACCTGCGCTAGCAGCTATATAAACAGGAGCAACACCATGGTCGGCACACACACCAGCCCCGGCGCGTCGGGGACGCAATTCAGGACGCTGCTGCTGTGCTTCATCGTCGCGCTGCTGGAGGGCCTGGACCTGCAGGCGGCAGGCATCGCAGCGAGCGGCATTGGCAAAGAGTTCCAGCTGCTGCCACCGCAGATCGGGGCCATGTTCAGCGCCGGGCTGCTGGGGCTGCTGCCCAGCGCGCTGTTGGGCGGCTGGCTGGCCGACCGCATTGGCCGCAAGAAGGTGCTGGTGGTGTCGGTGCTGATTTTTGGCCTGTTCTCGCTGGCCACCACCCAGGTGTGGGACTTTCACAGCCTGCTGGCGGCCCGCTTTTTGACCGGGCTGGGCCTGGGTGCGGCGCTGCCGATCTTGATTGCCATGTCGTCCGAAGCCGCAAGCCCCGACAAACGCAGCGTGGCCGTCAGCATCACCTACGCCGGGGTGCCGCTGGGCGGTGCCGTGGCCGCCGTGCTGGGCATGGTCAACTTTGGCGGTGACTGGCGCGGCCTGTTTTATGTGGGCGGCTTCGTGCCGCTGGCGATTGCCCTGCTGCTGCTGGCCCTGCTGCCCGAGTCGCAAGCCTTCCAGAACCGCCAGCAAGAAGCCGTTGCCGCACAGCGCCCCGTGGCCACCGTAGGCCTATCGGGCCTGTTCAGCGGCGGCATGTGGAAGTCCACCGGGCTGCTCTGGCTGGCCAGCTTTTTTGTGCTGACCGTGCTCTACATGCTGCTGAACTGGCTGCCGTCGCTGATGCAGGGCAAGGGCTTCAGCCGTGCCGACGGCAGCCTGGTGTCGCTGATGTTCAACTTTGGCGGAGCCGCAGGCTCGCTGCTGGTCGGGCGGCTGATGGACTCGCCCGCCCGCGTCAAAACCGCGGTGGGCATTTACCTGGGCATGCTGTTGTCGCTGGCCGGGTTGGGCTGGGCCCAGGGCCTGTCGATGATGCTACTGGCCGGGCTGGGTGCCGGGTTTTGCGCCCTGGGCGGCCAGCTGGTGTTGTACGCCATGGCCCCGACGCTGTACCCCACCGCCATCCGGGGCACCGGCGTGGGCGCTTCCATCATGGTCGGTCGCCTGGGTGCCATTGGCGGCCCGCTGATCGCCGGGCAGGTGCTGGCCGCCGGGCTGGGCGTGGCAGGCGTCATGGCCGCCAGCAGCCCCGGCATTGTGGTCGCCGCCTTTGCCGCCCTGGCGCTGATCCGTACCCCTCAAAAACAAAATATTTAGTTTTCCCACCACCACCCTAGGAGTAGACAAGCATGAAAAAAACCCAACGACACCTGGCCCTGGCCCTCATCGGTGCCAGCGCCCTGGCCGCCCAGGCCCAAACCGCAGCCCCGGCCAGCGTCAACCTCTACGGCATCATCGACGTAGGCGTGGAGCACATCAGCAACGTCAGCGGCAAGGGCGGCATCACCCGCATGCCCAGCAACACCAGCGCGCTGCCGTCCCGGCTGGGCTTTCGCGGCACCGAAGACCTGGGTGACGGGCTGAAGGCCCAGTTCACCCTGGAAATGGGCTTTGCCCCCGACACCGGCGCATCCAACCAGGGCGGTCGTTTGTTTGGCCGCCAGGCGCATGTGGGCCTTGCCGGTCCGTGGGGCGCGGTGAGCCTGGGCCGCCAGTACTCCACCCTGTTCTGGTCCATCCAGGACTCGGACGTGATCGGGCCTGCGGTGTTCGCACTGGGTTCGCTGGACGCCTACATCCCCAACGCCCGCGCCGACAACTCCATCGCCTACCGAGGCACTTTCAGCGGCTTCACCCTGGGCGCTGAATACAGCCTGGGCCGCGACACCGTGAACGCTGGCCCCAGCCCGGCCGGCACCAACTGCGCCGGCGAAAGCGCCACCGACGCCCAGGCCTGCCGCCAGTGGTCGGCCACCGCCAAGTACGACACCGCCGACTGGGGTGCCGTGCTGGCCTACGACACCCAAAACGGCCGCACCCTGACCAGCGCGACCGACTCCATATTTGGTGGTCTGACCAGCAGCAGCCTCAGCGACAGCCGCACGCTGGCGGCAGGTTACGTCAAGGTCATGGGCGCCAAGATCGGCGGCGGCGTGATGCGCCGCAACAACGAAGGCAGCACCACCAAGCCCAAGAGCGACCTGTGGTACCTGGGCGCGTCCTACCCGCTGACCCCCGCGCTGACGCTGGACGGCCAGTGGGCCAGCCTGCGTTACAAAAACTTTGCCAACGGCAACTCCACCCTGCTGTCGGCACGGCTGGTGTACGCCCTGTCCAAGCGCACGGCGGTCTACACCCAGGTCGGCCACATCAGCAACGATTCGCTGGCCGCCGTGTCGGTCAGCGGCGGCGCTACCGGCAGCAACCCGGCTGCAGGTGGCTCGCAAAACGGCCTGAGCGTCGGCCTGCGCCATTCTTTCTAGGCACACCCCCAGGCTACACGCTTCGCGTTTGCGCCAACCCCCTTGCAGGGGGCGTCACTGGTGGCCCGGCAAAGCCGGTTCCACGGTGACCTGGAAGGGGCGGCGTTGCGATGGCGTGTGGAGCAGATATCGTTAAAACCGGCTCTGGCGCAGATTCCACCTGCGCCAGAAGCTACAAAATCAGGAGCAAACACCATGACCAACCGTCGCCACTTCCTCCACACCCTGGGCGGCGCTGCCGCGCTGGCCGCTCTGTCACCGCTGTCTGCGCTGGCGCAGGCGGTAGACCAGGTGCGAATCCTCTACGGCTTTCCGCCCGGCAGCTCGGGCGACAACGTGGCCCGCCGCGTGGGCGACAAGCTGGCCGGTAGCGCCTACAGCAAGAACCCGGCGGTAGTGGACAACAAAGCCGGTGCGGGTGGCCGCATTGCACTGGAAGCACTGAAGGCCTCCCCGGCCGACGGCTCGGTGCTGGCCCTGGCCCCGGTGTCGGCCATGTCCATCTACCCCTATATCTACAGCAAACTGAGCTACCAGCCCAGCGACTTCGCCCCGGTGTCCATCGGCGCGGTGATGCTGCACGGCCTGGCCGTCGGCCCCATGGTGCCCGCCACGGTGAAGAATTTGAAAGACTTTCTGCTCTGGTGCAAGGCCAACCCCGAGCAAGCCAGCTACGGCAGCCCCGGCGCGGGCAGCATGCCGCACCTGCTGGGCGCGCTGCTGGGCCTGCGCTCCAAGGTGGACCTGAAGCACGTTCCCTACCGGGGCACCGTGCCCGGCATCACCGACCTGGTGGGCGGCCAGATCGCCTCCACCATGAACCCCAGCGGCGACTACCTGAGCTATGCCAAAGCCGGTCGGCTGCGCGTGCTGGCCACCTCGGGCCCGCAGCGTTCGCCGTTCTACCCCGACGTACCCACGTTTGCCGAGCAGGGCTTCCCCGATTTGGTGGAAGAGGAATGGTTTGGCTTCTATGCCCCGGCCAAAACCCCCACCGCCGTGCTGGCCAGCGCCAACGCCGCCATCCAGACAGCTTTGCGCGACAAGTCGGTCATCGACAGCCTGGCCATGATGGGCCTGATCGCCCGCCCCACCAGCCCCGAAGACATGGCCAAGTCGCAAAAAGCCGACTTTGACCGCTGGGGCCCGCTGGTCAAGCAAATCGGCTTCAGCGCGGATTCCTAGCCCCAGCCACCCCCGCGCAGGCGGGGGGCCAGCCAGCGCCGTACGGGATTCCCGCCTGCGCGGGAATGACGAAAAAACAAGCACCAGCGCATGTACCACCTGCGCTAGCAGCTATAAAAAAGAGAGTAAGCATGCAAGCCACCGACGCCCTGCCCGACATCCTGTACCTGCTGCGCGAGGTGCTGCACGCGCCCGCGCAGTGGCAGGCGCTAGCCCCGTATGCCGACACCGACGCCGACCTGGCGCAGCAGGTGCTGGAAGAAGCCGCCAAGTTCGTCACCAGCGAGATCACCCCGCTGCAGCGCGTGGGCGACGAGGTGGGTTGCCGCTTCCAAGCCGGGGTGGTGACCACCGCGCCGGGTTTCAAGGAGGCCTACCAGGCCTTCTGGCAAGCCGGTTGGCCGTCGTTGGCCTGCGCGGTAGAACACGGTGGCCAGGGCCAGCCTGCGGTACTGGAGGGCATATTGTTCGAGCTGCTGGCCGGGGCCAACCACGGCTGGACCATGGCCCCCGGCCTGCTGCACGGGG
>CANFZJ010000059.1 GCA_947451445.1 Comamonadaceae bacterium | reverse complement strand
CCCTGCGGGAGCCAGTCTTGCAGGGCTGGCGGCAGCAGTTGCTGTTGCTCGGGGTGGTAGGGAACGTAGCTGGTGCTCATGCCTGGGCATCAGCAGGCTTCGTGCCAGGATTCATCCCAGGGTGGGGCTTCTGCCGCCCAGACTCCTAGCGCATACGGAGTGTGCGTTGGCAGCTATTGAAAATATAGCAATCAGTTTTTGCGCTGGTAGCGTACAAAGCTGAAGCCCAGGCCGGTGCTGCTGGTGTGCGTTTCCCGCTGGGTTTCTGCCCAGTCGGGGCCCAATGGGGGGGCGAAGGCATCGCCGTCAAATGCCGCTGCAATCTCCGTGACCACCACCGTGTCGGCCAGCGGCAGGGCCTGGGCGTAGATGTCGGCTCCGCCAATGACCCAGGCGTCGCCATCCGCCGGGCACAGCGCGCAGGCGTCTGCAATGGAGCCCGCCCGTAGCGCGCCGTCTGCCTGCCAGTCGGTCTGCCGTGTCACCACCACATTCAAACGCCCCGGCAGTGGCCGGAACCTGGGCGGCAGCGAGTCCCAGGTCTTGCGGCCCATGATGACCGGGCTGCCCAGCGTGGTGCGCTTGAAGTGCGCCAGGTCTTCTGGCAGATGCCAGGGCAGGGTGCCGTGGCTGCCGATCACGCCATTGGCGGCGCGGGCAAAGATCAGGTGCAGCTTCATACCGCCACCGGGGCCTTGATGGCGGGGTGGCATTGGTAGTCCAGCACCTCAAAGTCTTCAAATGCGTAGCTGAAGATGTCGGCGGGCTTGCGCTTGATATGCAGCGTGGGGTAGGGGTAGGGCGCGCGGCTGAGTTGCTCGTTCACCTGGTCCACGTGGTTGCTGTAGATGTGGCAGTCGCCACCGGTCCAGATGAAGTCGCCCACCGCCAGGCCACACTGCTGCGCCACCATGTGGGTCAGCAGGGCGTAGCTGGCGATGTTGAAGGGCACGCCCAGGAAGATGTCGGCGCTGCGCTGGTACAGCTGGCAGCTGAGCTTGCCGTCGGCCACATAAAACTGGAAGAACGCGTGGCAGGGCATCAGCGCCATTTGGTCCAGGTCGGCCACGTTCCAGGCGCTGACGATGATGCGGCGGCTGTCGGGGTTGGTCTTCAGGGTGTGGATGACTTGGGCGATCTGGTCGATGTGGCCGCCGTCCGGCTTGGGCCAGCTGCGCCACTGCACGCCATAGACCGGGCCCAGGCTGCCATCAGGGCGGGCCCATTCGTCCCAGATGCTCACGCCACGCTCTTTCAGCCAGTTGTTGTCGCTGCTGCCCTGCAGAAACCACAGCAGTTCCTGGATGATGGAGCGCAGGTGGACCTTTTTGGTGGTCACCAGGGGGAAGCCTTCGTTCAGGTCAAACCGCATTTGGTGGCCAAATAGGCTGCGTGTGCCGGTGCCGGTGCGGTCGGTCTTGGCCGTGCCGGTGGTGTGCACCAGGCGCATGAAGTCTTCGTATTGGGAGCGGATGGGGCGGGCGGTAGGCATGTTCAAAATCCAGAAATCAGGTAGTCCAGCATGGCGACTAGGTCGCTGCGTTGGCGGCGTCGAATTGTGCCAAGTTATTCCTGGTCACGCCTGGGCTGTGCAAAGCTGCCTTCGGCTGCAATACGGGCGTTGTAGTGGTCGATGGCATCCTTGTTTTCGTCGTTCCATCGCGCCCAGTACAGGCGGTTTTCTTCACTTTCTGGCTGCAGCACCCGCCCGGGGTTCATCAGGTTCTGCGGGTCCAGTGCCTTCTTGATGCCGCGCATCATGGCCAGCGCCACAGGGGACTTGTAATGCGCCAGGTGCTCCACCTTCAGGCTGCCCACACCGTGCTCGGCCGAGATCGACCCGTCAAATGCTTGCACCGCATCAAACACCAGGGTGTTGACGCGTTCTTCCTGTTCGCGCAGGAACTGGGCGGCATCGCCTTCGGCGGGGGCTTGCACGTTGTAGTGCAGGTTGCCGTCGCCCAGGTGGCCAAAGTTGACCAGCCGCACGCCCGGGATCTGCGCTTGCAGCAGCGCATCGGTGCTGCGCACGAAAGCGGGGATTTTGGATACCGGGATGGAGATGTCGTGCTTGATGTTCAGCCCTTCCTCGGCCTGGGCCATGGAGATGCTTTCGCGCACATGCCAGAGCGCCTGGGCCTGGGCGATGTTCTCGGCCACCACGGCGTCGGTCACGCAGTCTTGCTCCATCGCCAGCTCCAGCAGGCGCTCAAACTGGGCGCGGGCGTGGGTTTCGGACTCGTGGTCGGAGTTTTCCAGCAAAACGCAGTACGGCGTTTCAAGGTACAGCGGCACGCGCTGCTGTGGAAAATGCTTGGCCACCAGGCCCAGGGCGAACTGGCCCATGACCTCGAAGCCGGTCAGCCCCGCGCCCAGGTGCTGGTGGGCCATGCCGAGCAGGGTAACGGCTGCCTCCAGCGACGGCACGGCGGCCCAGGCGGTGAGCCGGGCGGCAGGCTGGGGGTAGAGCTTCATGGTGGCGGCGGTGATGATGCCCAGCGTGCCTTCGCTGCCGATGAACAGGTTACGCAGGTCGTAGCCGGTGTTGTCTTTGCGCAGGCCGCCCAGGCCGTTCCAGATGTCGCCCTGGGGCGTGACCACCTCCAGGCCCAAACACAGTTCCCGGGCATTGCCGTAGCGCAGCACCTGGGTGCCGCCCGCGTTGGTGGCCAGGTTGCCGCCAATGGTGCAGCTGCCCTCGGCCGCCAGGCTTAGGGGGAAGAGGAAGCCGGCTTTTTCGGCGGCTTCTTGCAGCGTTTGCAGGATGCAGCCGGCTTCTACCGCGATGGTCAGGTTGGCGGCGTCAATGGCGCGCACGGCCTGCATGCGCTGCAGGCTCAGTACCACCTGGGTGCCAGAGTCGTCCGGGGTGCTGCCCACCACCAGACCGGTGTTGCCTCCCTGGGGCACGATGCTGACGCCGGTGGCGGTGCAGGCTTTGACCACATCGGCCACCTCTTGGGTGCTGCCGGGGCGTACCACGGCCAGGGCTTTGCCACGGCTGCGTTTGCGCCAGTCGAGCTCCCAGGCGCTCAGGTCGCCGTCGGTGAGTACATGGGGTGCGCCTACGATGCGGCGCAGCGTGTCGAGCAGTGTGTGCATGGTGGAGTGTCCAAAATTAAATAGGACTTACGCAGCGCCCCTTGTGTCGCCCTCTGGGTGCACAGAGGTGCTTGCGTAAGTCTTGTTAAACCGTTGCTGCCGACTTGGCCTGCTGGAAGCGCAGCCGCACGTGCAGCGCGCAGGCGGCGAACAGTGCCAGGCACAGGAGCACTTCGACTAGCGCGAACCAGCGGCTGGGTGCGGTGTCGCTGTAGGCGCGCACGCAGCCTTCGGTGAAGTACAGCCAGACCATCAGGCTGACCCAGCGGTAGGTGTACATGCGGTTTTTCAGCAGGCCGATCAGAGGGAAGCACAGTGGTACCGCCTTCAGCGCCAGGATGACGCTGCCGGGCCGCAGCGGTGCCAGCACCAGCTCCCAGGCTAGGCTGAGCGCGATCAGGCCCAGCAGGCTGCTGACTGCCAGCGTGCGGGTGTACGAGACGTTGCGATAGGGTTGTTGCATAGGGGGCATGAAAGTTAGGCCACCGGCTCCAGCACGTGCAACAGCACGCCTGCGGTCAGGTGCTTGGTGTGCGCGGCAAAGGCCTGCATGTGGGGGGCCACTGCGTGGGCTTGCAGGGCGGCCAGGTCGCGCCACTTTTCAACCACCACAAAGGTGTCGGCCCCTACGGTGCCCGGCGAGTGGGGGGCGCCTGTCGCATCGACCGTGGCGGCATATTCGATGCAGCCGTCTTCTGCGTGTACGGCGGCCAGGTTGGCCTGGAAGGCCTGCAGCAGCGGGCCGCGTTGGCCGGGTTGGGCGGTGATGATGGCAATGACGTGGACCATGGCGGCTTGTATGTGGGTAGGGCAAAAGAGGGTGGTGAAAAGGCGATGGCATCATAGCGGTCATGTCTATTAGCCTTTTTGCGCGCTTTGTCCGCCTGTCCCAGCGTTTTGATCTATTTTTACAAGATCTGTCCCGCTTCCCCTGGAAAACCACCGCCCACACCCTGCGCGAGCGCTTTCGCGAAGACCATCTGGGCCTGACCGCCAGCAGCCTGACCTTCACCACTTCGCTGGCGTTGGTGCCGTTCTTTACGGTGGCGCTGGCTGTTTTTACCGCCTTTCCGATGTTCAGCAAGGTGCAGGACGTGCTGCAGCGCTGGCTGGTGCAAAGCCTGATTCCCGACAGCATTGCCCGCCAGGTGATTGGCTACATGACCCAGTTTGCCAGCCAGGCCAGCAAGCTGGGCTCGGTGGGCTTGGCGTTTGTACTGTTCACCGCGTTGACGCTGATCTTGACCATTGACCGCACGCTCAACGCCATCTGGCGCGTGCGCCGGGCGCGGCCGCTGGGCCAGCGGGTGCTGATTTACTGGGCCGCCATCACCCTGGGCCCCTTGCTGCTGGGCACCAGCCTGGCGCTGACCTCGTACCTGATCTCTAGTTCGCAGGGCGTGGTGGACAGCCTGCCGGGTGGGGTGCGCCTGCTGTTTGGTTTGCTGCAGATCGGTTTGCTGGGCGGCGGCATGGCGGCGCTGTACCGTTACGTGCCGAACACGCCCGTCAAATGGAGCCATGCCTGGGTGGGGGGGCTATTTGTGGCGCTGGGCATCGAGGCCGCGAAACGCCTGCTGACCTGGTACCTGGCCGTGGTGCCCACCTATTCGGTGGTGTACGGCGCATTCGCTACCTTGCCGATCATGCTGGTCTGGATTTACCTGGCCTGGGTGATTTTGCTGTCGGGTGCGGTGGTGACTGCCTATCTGCCCAGCCTGCTGCAGGGTGTGGCGCGGCGGGCCACCCCGCACGGCTGGCCGTTCTTGCTGGCCATTGAGGTGCTGCAGCAGCTGCACCGTGCCCAGGCGCAGGGCTTCAAGGGTCTGACCATGGAGCAGTTGGTGCACGACCTGCAAGTGGATGCGCTGCAACTGGAGCCGGTGCTCAACACGCTGGGTGCGCTGGACTGGGTGGGGCGTCTGGACGAGGTGGCTGCCGCCGAAGGCAGCACCGCCCGCGCGCCACGCCTGCTGCTGCTGGCCGACCCGGACGCCACTGCGCTGTCACCGCTGGTGGAGCTGCTGTTGCTGACGCCCGCGCCGGCGCTGGATAATTTATGGAAAAACAGCGACCGCCGCAATCTGCGCCTGCGTGACGTGCTATAAATTTAGGAGTTTTAAGGGTTGGGCGCCGCGTGCAGATCCGCCCGTTTAAAGGCTTGCTCGTGCGCCGCCAGCGTCAAGGCCAGGCGGGTCACCATGTCGTGTGAGCGCGATGGCGCCGCATGCAGCGGCATCACCACCAACCAGCCTGCCAGGCCCCACAGCAGCCAGCGGATAGCGTGCGGCTTGTGTTGCAGCGGGCTGCGGTGCATGCGCCATACCGTCCAGGCACTGGCTGCGGCCCCGAGCGCACAGCCGGCAACCACCTCGGACACCGAGTGCACCTGGATGTGGACGCGGCTCCAGGCAATGGCCAGCGCCAGCGCGTAGCCCACCCCCATCGCCAGGTGGGCTCCACGGGCCGTCCGGCCTGTATGTACCGCGACGCTGTAGGCCAGCACGGGGTAGACAGCCGCAGAAAACATGGCGTGGCCGGAGAACCCGGTGAAGTCCAGCGCGGCCACACCCAAACCCCAGCCAATGAAGGCGATTTTGGACAGCGATGTCACCAGTACCGCCAAACCGAGGGGCAGCAGCCACACCAGCGCCGGGCGCAGGCTGCGCGTGCTGGCTACCAGCCATACGCACAGTGCCGCCACCAGCGGCAAAACAATACCGATTTCGCCAAAACGGGTAATCCAGTAGGGGGCTTTGGCCAGTAAAAATTCCATGGTCGGATTTTATTGCAGTGCAGCATGGAGGGAGTCCTTGGCAGATCCATAAAACAACCCGCTTCCATACCGTGTAGCCTGCGTTTGTGGGCTATATTGCACAGACATCTACCCCGCACCGTGATACCAGGAGGATCCCCATGAAAGTCAGCGACATTCTGCGTGTAAAAGGCAACACGCTCTACACCGCCAACCCCGACGAACCGCTGGCCAGCGCCATCGCGATGATGGCCGAAAAGGACATGGGTTCGCTGGTGGTCATGGCCCAGGGCAGCCTGGTTGGCATGCTGACCTTTCGCGAGGTGATCCAGCTGCTGGTGAAAGAAGGCGGCGTCATTGGCGGCACTTTGGTGCGCGCCGCGATGGACGACCAACCCCTGACCTGCACCTCCGAGACCGAGCTGGACGATGTGCGCCGCATGATGCTGGAGAGCCATGCCCGTTACATGCCGGTGATGGACCAGAAAATGCTGATGGGCGTGATCAGCTTCTATGACGTCGCCAAGGCCGTGGTGGACAGCCAGAATTTCGAAAACAAAATGCTCAAGGCCTACATCCGCGATTGGCCTGCCGGCGAGGAAGAAGCCGCAGGCTAACTCCGAGTTAGTTCTCTACAAAAAAACCGGCCGATGCAGCCGGTTTTTTTACGCTTGGTTCGCGTAAATCATGTCGCGCACCCGGGGGTAGATTTGCTGGTTCCATTTTTTGCCACTGAACACCCCGTAGTGGCCTACCCCGGTCTGGATGTGGTGGGTGCGTTGGCTGGGGCGCACATTGGTGGCCAAGTCTTGCGCCGCCATGGTTTGGCCTACCGAGCAGATATCGTCCCGCTCGCCCTCCACCGTCATCAGCGCGGTGCGGCGGATGGCGGCCGGGTTGACGGTGCGGCCCTTGTAGGTCAACACACCGCGTGGCAGATCGTAGGTCTGAAACACTTTGGCCACGGTTTCCAGGTAAAACTCGGCGGGTAGGTCGTTGACAGCCAGGTATTCATCGTAAAAATTGCGGATGGTGTTGGCCTTGTCCAGGTCGCCTTCCAGCAGGTATTTATACATGTCCTTGAACTGCTGCTTGTGCCGTTCGGGGTTCATGCTAATAAAGGCGGTGAGCTGGATGAACCCTGGGTAGACGCGGCGCATAAAGCCTTTGTGCGGCATGGGCACATGGCTGATCAGGTTTTTCTCAAACCATTCAATCGGCTTGCTGATGGCCAAGGTGTTGACGCCGGTAGGGTTGACGCGGCAGTCAACCGGGCCCGCCATGAGCGTCAGGCTGCTGGGTTGGCAAGGGTTGTCATCTTCGGCCATGATGGCGGTGGCAGCCAGCGCTGCCACGCAAGGCTGGCACACCGCCACCACGTGAACGCCAGGACCAATGGCTTCAATGAAGCGAATCATGTGCTCGGCGTAGTCGTCCAGCGCAAATGCGCCGTGGCTGAGTGACACATCGCGGGCGTTGTGCCAGTCGGTGATGTAAACGTCATGGTCTTGAAGCAGGGTGCGCAGGGTTTCGCGCAGCAGGGTGGCAAAGTGGCCCGACAGCGGGGCGACCAGCAGAACCGGTGGTTGTGGGCCTTGTGCGGGGCCGTCTGTTTTTTTGAAGTGGATCAGGGTGCCAAAAGGCTGGCTGAGTACGACTTCTTCGGTAATGCCGATCTCGTTCTCACCGACGTGTACCGACGCAATGCCATAGCCAGGGCGCGAATGGGTCAGTCGCAAACGCGAAAATACGTCGCACGCTGCTGCAACACGGCGTACCGGGCTGTTTTCAGTGTCTTTGAACCAAAGTGACGAGCCCAGGCTTTGGGCCATCAGGCGAAAAGGCGACATCAAGTCGGACTGGAGTTGATAGGCCTGGTAGAGCATGTGTTCCTTTTTCCTGTCTCGAAGCGAGATATGTCGCTTGCAGGCAAGTTATGGGCCATATCTATCCAAAGCCGCGTGTTGGGTTGCTTTTGGTTGTGGCATAGCCCTTGCTCAAAGCATTCACCATTCAAGGAGATCCCATGTCTAAAGCCGAGTTGACGATCAGTAGCAAAAACTATGGAGCCTGGGCCCTGCGCGGGTGGCTGACCGCCAAATTGGCGGGGCTGGATTTCACCGAAAAAATGGTGTCGCCCGACGATCCGGCGATGAAGGCCGAGATGATGCTGTTGTCGTCGTCCATGCTGGTGCCGTCTTTGCTGCACAACAACATCAAGGTATGGGACACCCTTGCGATTGGTGAATACCTGAATGAAATCAAACCCAAAGCTAAACTGCTGCCCGCCGATGCTGCAGCCCGTGCCCACTGCCGGGCCATTTGTGGCGAAATGCATTCCGGCTTTTCGGCTCTGCGTACGGCCTTGCCGATGAATATCAAGGCCCGGTTTAGCAACTTCAAAATTTGGTCTCGTGCCCAAGCCGACATTGACCGCATTGTGGAGATTTGGCGCGAATGCCTGGCCAACTACGGTGGCCCTTACCTGTTTGGTGACAAGGTGGGTATGGCAGACGCCATGTATGCGCCGGTGGTAACCCGGTTTTTAAGCTACGGCGTGGTGTTGGACCCGGTGTGCACCGCCTACTGCCAGCGCATCATGGCCTTGCCCGCGATGCAGGAGTGGGTGGAGCAGGCCATGCTGGAACCCGATGACATCGACGAGCTGGAAGCCGAGTTTTAACTAACTGCGCACCCCAGGCTGCGCACTGCGTGCTTCCCCGGCTTTTTCTTGTGGGGGGGGCAAAACCAGTGACCCGGCAAAGCCGGTTCCACGGGGGATGCCCGTCGTAGGCCTTACTTCCAGGGCGTGGGGTCTGGAATCTCACACACCGGGTCTACGTCAATCGACTTGAAGTCGGCGGGCGACACGATTTCCAGGTACTCCATATCGGGCGAATAATCAAACAAATAGTGCGCTATGCCGGGGCGCTGGTGTACGCAGTCGCCTGCTTGCACCAGTGTTTCTTTGTCGCCGTACATGAAGCGTGCCCAGCCCTTGACCATGATGACAATCTGAAAATCCGCCTCGTGCCGATGCCAGCCCGTGCCCTTTTCAGGTGCCATATTGGCTTTAACTAGGTGCGCAATCACCTTTCCGTGCGTGGCCTCGGCAATGCCCAGGTCGCGGTACAGAAAGAAGTCGCGCAGTCCGCCTTGTACAAATTGCGTGTCGTCTGGTTTGACGTGCGAAAACAGCGTGGTGGTTTGTTGCAGCATGGGCCTCTCCTTGGGGGAAATAGGTAAACACCCGTAGTGGTGTCCGTCCGCATAAGCATGAACCGTTCCCGTTGTCCATTCGGGGATAATCAACATCTATGAGCGGAAATACATTCGGAACCCTATTCGCAGTCACCAATTTTGGTGAATCCCACGGCCCAGCCATTGGCTGCGTGATCGACGGCTGCCCCCCCGGCATGGCCTTGTGCGAGGCCGACATCCAGAGTGATCTGGACCGGCGTCGTCCCGGTACCAGCCGCCATGTGACCCAGCGTAATGAGCCCGATGCGGTGGAGATATTGAGCGGCGTATATGAGGGCAAAACCACCGGCACGCCCATCGCACTGCTGATCCGCAATGCAGACCAGCGCAGCAAAGACTATCAAAACATCGCCCAGAGCTTTCGCCCAGGCCACGCCGACTACACCTACTGGCATAAGTTCGGTATCCGCGACCCGCGCGGCGGTGGTCGCTCCAGCGCCCGCCTGACCGCGCCCACCGTGGCCGCAGGCGCCGTAGCCAAGAAATGGCTGGCCGAGAAGTACGGCATGGTGTTTCGCGGTTGCATGACACAGGTGGGCGATGTGGTCGTGCCATTCGAAAGCTGGGACCACGTGCCTAACAACCCGTTTTTCGCGCCCGTGGCCGATGTATCTGCGCTGGAAGACTACATGGACGCGCTGCGCAAGGCGGGTGACTCTTGCGGCGCACGCATCCGCGTTACCGCCAGCGGCGTGCCTGTAGGCCTGGGCGAGCCCTTGTTTGACAAGCTGGACGCCGATATTGCCTACGCCATGATGGGCTTGAATGCCGTCAAAGGTGTGGAAATCGGCGCGGGTTTTGCCAGTGTGGCCCAGCGCGGTACGACCCATGGCGATTCGTTGTCGCCGCAGGGCTTCCTGTCGAACAATGCAGGCGGCGTGCTGGGTGGCATCAGCACCGGGCAAGACCTGGAGGTGTCCATCGCCATCAAGCCCACCAGCTCGATCATCACCCCGCGCGAGTCCATCGACACCCAGGGCCACAGCACCGAGGTCATCACCAAAGGCCGCCACGACCCCTGCGTAGGCATCCGCGCCACGCCGATTGTGGAGGCCCTGCTGGCCCTGGTGGTGATGGAGCACGCCCTGCGCCAGCGTGCACAAAACGCCGACGTGGTGCAGACGGTGGGGCCGATAGCGGCATCTGTGGGGCAACTGTAATAATTTGTATTTAACCAGTTGTCGGGTGTAAAACTGCCGTTCTTTGAGTTAAAAGAAAAATATCGGCGGCAAGTAGCAGATTCATCAATGGCTTACCAACTAAGTACCTTACTAGTTTGTATGTTCGGTCTAAATTCAATCGCTAGCCCTATGGCGATGCCAAGATGACAGCAGAAATAAAAGATGTTTTTTGCAAATACGTTCTGCTAAAAAATATTGGCCTGAAGATGGTGTGAGTTGGCGGTTTCAAGTCTTGGCTTTAGATGGATTTCGATTTAAAAAATGGGGCTTGCAGGAAATCTACATTGAATTCACTAATTTCATGGAATCAATTGAGTTGGTGTCTTCCAAGGCGACGATGAGGCTCTGCATGTCACAGTGCAGTAGCTAGGCGTTCCGTAAGCTGGCCCGGTCGTTGTGCGTTGAATTGCACTGCGGTTAAAAAACATGAAGCTCAGGTGAGCTTGCGTCTGACACAATGCTATTTGTGGGTACGGTTTTGTTGGTAAAACAGGCAGATGATGGATATAAAATTTAAAGTTTTCTATTAAAGCCTCAGAGGCTGAAAAAGATGTATATAAAAAATATAGATGAGAATGATGTCGTCCCTTTTCAAGATAGCTGCGGCCAGACATGATTACTGAAGTTACGACACACAGCAAGGGTGGGATTGAAAAAAATCTTGCGGACCATAACCCGTCCAGCGACCTTTTTTTAGGTATTGCTGCATATACGGTTTGGGGGACACTTGGTTGGCATGATATTCGTCAGCGCTATCGTCGTTCAGTGCTTGGCCCTTTCTGGTTTACACTGAGTACGCTCATTATGGTGGTCGTTTTGGGGCTGCTGTATTCGCAATTGTTGCATCAGGAAATAAGTAGTTACTTGCCCTATTTGGCCGTTGGCCTTGTCGTATGGCAATACTTGGCCTCTGCGGTAAATGAAGGATGTACGTCATTTATTGGCTCTGCTTATTTAATTAAGCAGATACGGTTGCCCCTCACTGTTCATGTGTGTCGAATTGCATGGCGTAATTTTGTTATTCTCCTGCATAGTTTGCCGGTAGTGATGCTTACGCTGCTTGTGTTTGGCCATTGGCCTACTGTCGAGATATTATTACTACCATTTGCATTGCTTATTCTCTGGTTGCAGGGGGTCTGGATAGGCGTTGTGTTAGGTGTCCTCTGCGCGCGCTTCAGAGATATTGCACCTATCGTGACCAATCTCGTACAGGTCGCTTTTTTCTTCACACCTGTGATGTGGTCGCCGGACATCTTGGTTGGCCGCGCCTGGGTGGCTGAATTTAATCCGCTTTACCATTTAATTGAGATTGCGCGTGGCCCAATTATTGGACGCCCAGTGCATCTTGAATCTTG
>CANFZJ010000058.1 GCA_947451445.1 Comamonadaceae bacterium | reverse complement strand
TAATACACCTTTTCTTTCAACAAGCGTTGCAGATATTGCCCATAGCCGGATTTGGCCAAGGGTTGGGCCAAGCGTTCCAGCTGGGCGTCGTCAATCCAGCCCTGCCGCCAGACGATTTCTTCCGGGGCCGATACTTTGAGCCCCTGACGGTGCTCAATGGTGTAGATGTACTGGCTGGCCTCCAGCATGGATTCGTGCGTGCCCGTGTCCAGCCAAGCGTAACCACGGCCCATGGTTTGTACGTCCAAGGTGCCTTGTTCCAAATACAGGCGGTTCAGGTCGGTGATTTCCAGTTCACCACGGGGTGATGGTTTGATGCTTTTGGCCAATTCCACCACTTGGGTATCGTAAAAATACAGCCCGGTCACGGCGTAGCGCGATTTGGGTTGTGAGGGCTTTTCTTCCAGGCTGATGGCATGGCCCTGGGCGTCAAACTCCACCACGCCGTAGCGCTCTGGGTCTTGTACCGCATAGGCAAATACCGTAGCTCCTTGTGTTTGCTGGTCGGCTTTGTGCAGCAAACCGGCAAAGTCGTGGCCGTAAAAAATGTTGTCGCCCAGTACCAGCGCACTGGGAGCCCCATTCAGAAATTTCTCACCAATCAAAAATGCCTGCGCCAAACCATCAGGGGACGGCTGCACTGCGTAAGTCAGCTGGATGCCCCATTGGCTGCCATCACCCAGCAATTGTTGAAAGCGAGGTGTATCTTGCGGGGTGGATATCACCAGTACTTCGCGGATGCCCGCCAGCAGCAGAGCGCTGAGCGGGTAATAAATCATCGGTTTGTCGTAAATCGGCAGCAGTTGCTTGCTGACTGCCTGCGTTGCTGGGTATAGCCGAGTACCAGATCCGCCTGCAAGGATGATGCCTTTGCGCTGGGTAGAGTTACCTGCCGGTTGGAGTTTTGGGGGGGTGAGCAAGCTGGGTCTCTCTGTTTCTGTTCGCCAAATGGTTGGGGAATTGTGATGGACAACGACAGCTATTTTGAACCAGTCGGCATGCTTGTTTTTTAGTTTGTCCTTACTTTGAGGTAAGTTTTCGTGCAGGCTTCCGTATGGAAGTCGCCGATCTTGGAGGGGGGGATTTTGCGGCTATTTGCGCTGAGTGGTGGCGCCAATTGGGCCAGTGCTGCAGTTGCTGTAGCACAAAGTAAAAGGCCCGCCGTGTAATACGGCGGGCCTAAACTGGCGGAACAGGCGGGATTCGAACCCGCGGAGGGCTATTAACCCTCACACGCTTTCCAGGCGTGCGACTTAAACCACTCATCCACCGTTCCTAAGCCTACTAGTATATCCGTCAATACGCAGTATTTCGGCGCGGGACCGCATGTTTTTCAAGATCTTCCAGCAACACGAACTCCAGCGCGCGGATGTGGGTGGACTCCAGCACCACTGGCGGTGCGACGCCAGCGTCACACGCGTCTTTCCAGCGGCTGGCGCATAGGCACCAGCGGTCGCCGGGTTGCAGGCCGGCAAAGCGGTAGGATGGTCGGGGTGTACTGAGGTCGTTGCCGCGCAGTATGGAGAACGCCAAGAATTCGCGGGTAACCTTGACGCAGATGACGTGCGCGCCGCTGTCGCTGTCGTCGGAGTTACAGCAGCCGTCGCGAAAGTAGCCCGTCAACGGGTCGTAAGAGCAGGGCACCAGCTCGTAACCGAGTACGTTGTGTTCCATTGCCGGGTCGTCCATGGCGGCTCTCCTATTGCGGTTTGGTTGCGGCCACCATTGTCATGGCCGAGCCGATCAGGGCGGATACCTCGCCCATGTTGCTGGGCACGATCAGGGTCGTTTTGGCATCGGCTGCGACGCGGCTGTAGGCTTCGACGGCTTTTTCGGCTACCTTGAGCTGTACCGCCATTTCACCGCCGGGCTGCCGAATGGCTGCGGCCACGCGTTCAATGGCA
This sequence comes from Comamonadaceae bacterium, assembly GCA_947451445.1. Lineage (GTDB taxonomy): Bacteria > Pseudomonadota > Gammaproteobacteria > Burkholderiales > Burkholderiaceae_C > Rhodoferax_B. The sequence continues at coordinate 9,827 of CANFZJ010000058.1, read as the reverse complement.
CCTGCGGTGGCGTCGGCCACGGCGGTGATGGAGGCTGCGTCGCCACGTGCTTTGTTGATGACGGCTTGCATTTCACCTTCGGAACGGGCAATAAAGGCCTCCCGCTCACCGGTGGCGATGTTGATCTGCTCCTGGCGGCGGCCTTCGGATGCGGCGATCAGGGCACGTTTTTCCCGCTCGGCGGTGATCTGGGCCTGCATGGCGTGCAGAATTTCTTTCGGCGGCGTCAAGTCTTTGATCTCGTAGCGCAGCACTTTGACGCCCCAGTTCAAGGCCGCTTCATCGATAGCGGCCACCACCTGGGCGTTGATGATGTCGCGTTCTTCAAAGGTTTTGTCCAGCTCTAGCTTGCCGATGACGCTGCGCAGCGAGGTTTGCGCCAGTTGCGATATTGCCATGATGTAGTTGCTGGATCCATAGCTGGCGCGCATGGCATCGGTTACCTGAAAGTACAGGATCCCATCCACCTGTAGTTGGGTGTTATCACGGGTAATGCAAACTTGGCTAGGAATATCCAGCGGAATTTCTTTCAGCACGTGCTTGTATGCCACGCGGTCAATAAACGGCACCAGAAAATTCAGTCCCGGCGTCAAGGTACCGTGGTATTTGCCTAGCCGCTCAATGACCCAGGCGTGTTGCTGGGGGACGACTTTGAGCGTACGGCTGATAAAGATGGCTGCGATGACAAGCAAAACGATGGCAATTTCCATGGAGTCTCCAGTTAGATGCGCGAGTGTTTCATAGTTTCTCGACCAGCAGTCGGTTGCCCACAAGCTCCGCCACACGGTGCAGGCCGTGGGTGGGCAGAGTGTCGGGGCGGTGCACTACCGTCCAGTTGGCACCCCGGTAGTGCACTTGCGCTGTGCCATCGGCGTTCCAGTTGTTGACTAGCACGGTTTCGCCAATGTCCAGGTTGACATCGGGGTTGGCGCTGGCGGGCAGGCTCTTGGGGTGTTCGCTGCGGATGCGGCTCCACATGGTGACTGCGCCGCCGCCCACAACGCTGGCAGCCACGGTTTGCACGACGGCACTGGCCCCTAAGTGGGCACCCAGGGCTGCTGCGACGCAACCCAAGGCCAGCATCAGCAAATAAAACGTGCCTGTTACCAGCTCAACGACTACCGCCGCTCCGGCCAGTAACCACCACACAGTTGATGCCTCCATGGCGCCTCCGCTTGTATTGTCAACACCACATTTTGGGACAAAAGCGGGCCAGTAAACCGGGGTTTCACCGTATGTCCTTACACTCGCGCCTATTTCGTATTTGTTTAGGCAGGAGCCCGGCATGAAGTTTCGTTTCCCCATCGTCATCATTGACGAAGATTTCCGCTCTGAGAACACCTCGGGTTTAGGTATTCGCGCTTTGGCGCAGGCCATTGAAAGTGAGGGGTTGGAAGTCTTGGGCGTCACCAGCTATGGCGACTTGAGCCAGTTTGCCCAGCAGCAAAGCCGCGCCAGTGCCTTTATTTTGTCGATTGACGACGAGGAATTCACCCCTGGCCCGGATCTGGACCCGGCCGTGCTGAACCTGCGTCACTTCATCACCGAGGTGCGCCGCAAGAACCTGGACGTGCCGATTTACGTCTACGGCGAAACCAAAACCAGCCGCCACATACCTAACGACATCCTGCGCGAGCTGCACGGCTTCATCCACATGTTCGAGGACACGCCGGAATTTGTGGCGCGCCACATCATCCGCGAGGCCAAGAGCTACCTGGAGGGCGTGCAGCCGCCATTCTTCAAGGCCTTGTTGGATTACGCCGAAGACGGCTCGTACAGCTGGCACTGCCCCGGCCATTCTGGCGGCGTGGCGTTCCTGAAAAGCCCGGTGGGCCAGATGTTCCACCAGTTTTTTGGTGAAAACATGCTGCGCGCCGACGTGTGCAACGCGGTGGAAGAGCTGGGCCAGTTGCTGGACCACAATGGCGCCATTGGTGCCAGCGAGCGCAATGCGGCGCGCATCTTCAACGCCGACCACTGCTTTTTTGTGACCAACGGCACCAGCACCAGCAACAAGATGGTCTGGCACCACACCGTGGCACCGGGCGACATCGTGGTGGTAGACCGCAACTGCCACAAATCCAACCTGCACGCGATCATCATGACCGGGGCGATTCCGGTGTTTTTGAAGCCCACACGCAACCATTTCGGCATCATTGGCCCGATTCCCAAGAGCGAATTCGAGCCCGAGACCATCAAAGCAAAAATCCGCGCCAACCCCTTACTGAAAGGTGTGGACGCCGAAACCGTTAAGCCGCGCATTCTGACGCTCACCCAAAGCACCTACGACGGCGTGCTCTACAACACTGAAACCATCAAGAGCATGCTCGATGGCTACGTGGACAACCTGCACTTTGACGAAGCCTGGCTGCCGCACGCCGCGTTTCACCCTTTCTACGGCAGTTACCACTCGATGGGCAAGAAGCGCATCCGCCCCAAGCACGCGGTGGTGTACGCCACCCAGTCCATCCACAAGCTGCTGGCCGGTATCAGCCAGGCCAGCCACGTGCTGGTGCAAGACTCGCAAAACGTCAAGCTGGACCGGCATCTGTTCAACGAAGCCTATCTGATGCACACCAGCACCAGCCCGCAGTACAGCATCATTGCCAGCTGCGATGTGGCCGCGGCCATGATGGAACCACCCGGTGGCACCGCGCTGGTGGAAGAAAGCATTGCCGAGGCGCTGGATTTCCGCCGTGCCATGCGCAAGGTGGACGAAGAGTACGGTACCGACTGGTGGTTCAAGGTCTGGGGCCCGGACAAGCTGGTGGAGGAAGGCATTGGCCGTGCCACCGACTGGATCATCAAGGGCGAATCCAAAACCAATGCCAAGGCCAACTGGCATGGCTTTGGCAAGATGGCCACTGGCTTCAACATGCTGGACCCCATCAAGTCCACCATCGTCACCCCCGGCATGGACCTGAACGGCAAGTTCGCCAAGACCGGCATCCCGGCCAGCATCGTCACCAAGTTCCTGGCCGAGCACGGCGTGGTGGTGGAGAAGACCGGCCTATACAGCTTCTTCATCATGTTTACCATCGGCATCACCAAGGGCCGCTGGAACAGCATGTTGACTGCACTCCAGCAGTTCAAGGACGACTACGACAAGAACCAGCCCATGTGGCGCATCCTGCCCGAGTTCTGCCAAAAGTACCCCAAGTACGAAAAAATGGGCTTGGCTGACTTATGCCAGTACATCCACGCGCTGTACGCCAAGTACGATATTGCCCGGCTCACCACCGACATGTACCTAAGCGACCTGACCCCGGCCATGAAGCCCAGCGACGCCTACGCCCACATCGCGCTGCGCAAGACCGAGCGGGTGGAAATCGACCAGTTGGAGGGCCGCATTACTGTGGGCCTGGTGACCCCCTACCCACCCGGTATTCCACTGCTGATTCCTGGCGAAGTGTTCAACAAGAAGATCGTGGACTACCTGAAGTTCTCGCGCGAATTCAATACCCAGTGCCCTGGCTTTGAAAGTGACATTCACGGCCTGGTGGAAGAGCAAGATGCGGACGGCAAGAAGCATTATTTTGCCGACTGCGTGGCCCAGGGCGATCCAGTGGTGGCATAGGACGGCCCCGGCTGCTTGTTCCGCGTGGAGGTGCGCGCTCCTGGTGGCGCTCACTCGGGTTGGATGCCGGCCTCCTGTATCACCTTGCCCCACTTGGCGAGGTCTGACTTGATCAGTGCGGCATATTCCTTTGGCGTTCCGCCCTGGATCTCGATGCCCACCGCTTCCAGCTTGGTCCGCACATCGGGCAATTTCAGTGCGGCATTGATTTCGGCATTGAGCCTGTTGATGATGGCCTTGGGGGTGCCTGCCGGTGCCAGAAAACCGCCGTTCGTATTGGCGTCGTAGCCCTTGAGCCCCTGTTCGTCAGCGGTGGGCACGTCTGGCAGGTTGGCGGATCGCTTGAGGGTCGATACGGCGATACCGCGTACGGTGCCCGCTTTCACATGCGCCTGGATAGCGCTGATCGTGTCGATATAGAGCGCGGTGCGTCCGGCCAGCAGATCCGGGTGTGCCGCCGACGAGCCCTTGTAGGGCACCATCAACATGTTCACGCCAGTCGCCATGCGGAACATCTCGGTGGCCATTTCCTGTGCGCTGCCGCGACCCGAGGTCGCCACCTTGGCTTTGTCCGGATTGGCCTTCATCCAGGCTACAAACTCGGGTAGCGTTTTGGCGGGTATCTGCGGATTGATGGCAAATACCAGCGGAACTACGTGGGTGTAGATGATAGGTTCAAAGCTTTTTTCCGGATCCCAGGGCAGGTTTTTGTACAGGAACTTGTTGGTGTTGTGGCTACCTCCCACGACGCCAATCGTGTAGCCATCTGGTGCTGATTTGGCCAGGGCGTCCGTGCCGATGTTGTTCGATGCGCCGGGCTTGTTGTCAATGATGACTGCTTGCCCCATCGCGCTAGCCAGCTTGTCCCCGACGACGCGGGCCAGGGTGTCGAGAGCCCCACCGGGCGGGGCCGGTACGATGATCTTGATGGCATGTGCCGGATAGGTCTGTGCCGCTGCCAGGGTCGGGACAGTGGCCAGTGTGGCGGAAATAGCCCATATTTTGAAAAGCGAAGTGGGTTGCATGAATGTCTCCTGTCGTTGTTGATTGATGGGTGGTGTAGTGCTTGCTGGCCCCCAGCCGGGGTTCAGCCTCGCCCTACAAAAGGCATATTGCTAGCCATGAGGGTCATGTTCAGCACGTTGGTATTGAGCGGCAGTGCGGCGATCTGGCAGACCGCGTCAGCGATGTGGCGTACGTCCATCATGGGTTCGGCGGCGGTGGTGCCGTTGGCCTGCAAAACGCCGCGTGTCATGCGTTCCGATAACTCTGTCAGCGCATTGCCGATGTCTAGCTGGCTGGCCACGATATTGAACGCACGGCCATCCAGTGCCAACGCCTTGGTTAGCCCCGCTACCGCGTGCTTGCTTGCGGTGTAGGGGGCGGTAAATGGACGCGGCGAATGCGCCGAGATCGACCCGGTATTGACAATGCGCCCACCTTGCGGCGACTGGCGACGCATCAGCCCGAACGCTGCGCGGGCACACAGGAACACGCCGGTCACGTTGGTATTGAGCACGCTGAACCATTTTTCCAGCGGTAGTTCGTCCATGGGGACGGCAGGCGCATTCACTCCGGCATTGTTGAACAGCAGGTCCAGGCGGCCAAAGTTGCGCTCAATGGTGTCAAACAGTGCCTGCACACTGGCGGGGTCGCTGACATCCGTAGGGACGGCCAGCGCAGACTGGCCACGTGATTGGGCTTCGGCGGCCAGCCGCTCCAGCGGCTCGGCACGGCGGCCTGCCAGTACGACCTGCCATCCCTCATTCAACAAGCCGATGGCCGTTGCCCGGCCTATGCCACTGCCAGCTCCGGTGACGAGTGCGATTTTTTGGGGTGTGTTGGTCTGCATGGAAGGGGTCCTTGGGTGAAATATCGAATTGAGGGGGGTAAAAGCGTGGTGCACGTTGAAAATTTGGCCTGCCGGTAGGCTGTCACTGGCTTGGGATACTGCCCACGGTCAGGGTCAATTCGCCAATGCCTGCGACTCCTGCATGGACAACATCCCCTGGGTGGAGAGGACCTACACCAGCGGGTGTGCCGGTATAAATCAGGTCGCCAGGCTGGAGGCTGACCGACTGCGACAGCATCGACACCAGCTCTGGCACCGACCACAGAAGGTCGGACACATCGCCACTTTGCCTTTCTAGGCCGTTCACCTGCAACCATACGGAGCCCTGTCGTGGATGGCCACAAACACCCACTGGCGTCAGCGCTGTGCAGACGGCCGAGCTGTCAAAGGCTTTGGCGGGTTCCCAGGGGCCGCCGGTTTGCTTGGCGTGCTGCTGAAGATCGCGCCGTGTCAGATCCAGCCCTGCGGCATAGCCCCAGATGTGGTGCGCTTCGGCATCCGCCGGGGCGATATTGCGGCCGCCGCGTCCTATCGCCACCACCAGCTCGATCTCGTGGCAGAAGTCGCCCGTGCCAGGCGGGTAGGGCAGTATTCCGGTCGCTGCGACCACTGCGCTGGCCGGCTTCATGAACCAAGGGGGTATCTCCCGGGGGACGGCTTGTTCATTGGGGCTCCAGCGGTAGTTACGGCCAATGCAGTACACGCGGGCGACCGGGAAAACCGCCGTACTCCCTGCCACTGGCAGGGTAGTTGGTACAGGCGCAGGAAACACGTAGTTCGTCATGGGTGGGGATGCCATAGTTTTTGCGGCTTGTATTTAGTCGGTGGTGATCTTGCGGCTGCGGATGAGCTGGGCATAACGCCGCTTGTCCTCCGTGATCAGCTTGGAAAACTCTTGCGGTGTAGTGGCGTGCGGCACTCCGCCCAGCGACACAAAGCGGGCCTTGGCCGACTCGTCTGCCAGGGTGGTGCGAATGTCCAGCGCGATCTTGTCTACGATGTCCTGCGGCGTGCCGCCAGGTGCCAGCAACCCAATCCATGAGACGGCGTTGAACCCTGGGAGCACGCTCTCTGACAAGGTCGGCACCTCGGGCAGTGCCGATACACGCTTGTCGCTGGTCACGGCCAACGCCCGGAGTTTGCCGGCCTTGATATGTGCAGAGGCCTCCAGTACGGTCATGAAAGACAGCTGCACATGGCCCGCCAGCAGGTCGGCAATGGCCGGCCCGCCGCCCCGATAGGGCACATGCAGAATGAAGGTGCCGGTTCTGTCCTTGAACAATTCTGTCGCCAGGTGCGGCGCTCCACCCGCACCGGCACTGCTGTAAGACAGCGTGCCGGGCCGCGACTTGGCCAGGGCGATGAATTCAGCCGCCGTATGGGCGGGGACCGCCGGGTTGACCATCATGGCCAGCGGTAACTCTGCCAACAAGGAGATGGGGGCAAAAGCCGTGTCCGGGTCGTAAGCCATCTTGGGGTACAGCGATGGGTTGATCGCTTGCGTACCGATATTGCCCAGCAGCAAGGTGTAGCCGTCGGGTTTGGCCTTGGCCACAAAGTCCGCGCCGATTTGTCCCGCAGCGCCCCCCTTGTTTTCGACCACCACCGCCTGGCCCCAGCGCTTGCTGAGTTGGTCTGCAATGATGCGCGCGCCGGTGTCTGTGCCGCCCCCGGGGGGAAAGGGCACCACCAGGGTCACAGCTCTGGACGGGTAGGTCTGGGCGCCAACGGGCATGCTGGCCATGGCCCCGAGGGCAATAGCGAAGGTGAGGGCGAGGCGGCTGGTGTACATGGATGTGTCTCCTGGGTATTTATGGGGGGATGCTTTGAATCTGCTGCTAGGGTCAGGTGGTCAGGCTCATCGCCGGGCGCTCTCCCGCCAGGGCTTGGGCGATGCTGTCCAGCACCATTTCTCCCATGGCGGTACGGGTCTCCCAGGTGGCGCTGGCGCGGTGTGCTTGCAGAGTCGTTCTGTCGGACTGCCGTAGCGCCAGCGGCACGTGGGGTTCGTCATAGAACACATCCAGGCCGGCGCCGGCAATGCGCCCTGCGGCGACGGCCGCTGCCAGGTCCGCCTCATGGACCAGGCGGCCACGGGCGACGTTGACCAGGAAGCCGCGCGGGCCCAGCGCGTCGAGCACGGCGGCATTGACGATGCCATCGGCTTTGTCGGCTGCTGCACACAGCACCAGCGCGTCGGAGTCACGTGCAAGATCCAGCAAACTTGACTCAAATCGATGCGGCACGTCGTCCATGGCGCGCAAATCGGTATAGCCGATGGGGCAACCAAAGGCGGCCGCCCGCGTTGCCACGGCGCGGCCCACCCGGCCCATGCCCACAATGCCGACCCGCATGCCGCTGAAGCGACGCGCCAGAGGAATGGCATGCGGCTGGGGGTGGAGCACCCACTGTCCGTCTCGCACGAAGCGGTCGCCCGCACACAGGTTTCTGCTGGCTGCGATCAGCAACCCGATGGCCAGATCGGCCACGTCTTCCGTCAGTGCGCCCAGGGTGGCGGTCACGGGCAGATGGCGGCTGCGGCAGTAGGCCAGATCTACCGCATCGGTGCCAACGCCGTTCACGGCGACTACTTTGACGTAGGGCAGTTGTTCCAGCATGGCACGCGAAATGCCGGTATGCCCACCGGTGATTACCGCGTCGATGGATGCGCCGTGCGCGCGTAGCCAAGCCTCTTTGTCGCTCAACTCGAAGAACTTGTGGACGGTGTAGCGCGATGCGAGCGTGTCGTTGATGGCAGGAATCAGGATCGGATTCAGTTGCAGTACCTGGCGTTTCATGGGAATGGCTTTCAGCAAAGACAGTTGTGGACGGTGTGTTCAGGGCGCTATGCAGTTCAGTTTTCTGCGCCTTGAAGCTGGTACGCATATTAAAATTTACTTGATACAGTGGTCAATATTGATGTGTAAAATCAATGTATAAATATTTGAATGCATAGCCATGGCCACCTGGATTTCGATGGAAGAGGCGTGCCGCCTCCTTGGGCTGCGGCCGCAGACGGTGTATGCCTACGTGAGCCGCGGCAAGCTGGAGGTCATGCCCGACCCGGCCGACACCCGCCGCAGCCTGTACCGTGCCGAAGATGTCGCCACTCTGGCCAAACGTAAGCAGGTCGGCCGCAAACACGAGGCCCTGGCCGCCAACACCCTGTTTGGCTCCGAGCCCAGCATCCCCACGGCCCTGTGCGCTTTCTTTCGCGGACGCCCGTACTACCGGGGCCAGGACGCGTTGGGTCTGGCCCGCACAGCCAGTCTGGAGCAGGTCGCCCAGCTGCTGTGGGGTTCTGCTCAAACCGTTGACTTCTCCAGCACCCAACCCCTGCGCTCAGGCAAACCAGGGCGCGTGGCCGCATTCACCGCCCTGGCCGGTTTGGCGGCGACCGGGCATTCCACCCATGGACGGCTAACGCGGGTGCTGCACGACGAGGCCCAAAGCCTGGTCGGTCAACTGGCGAATACGTTCGGGGCCCAGCAGGGGCCAGCCCAGCCCCTGCATCTGCGCTTTGCGCAAGGCTGGAAGCAAACCGACGCGGTGGGTGATCTGCTGCGCACGGCCATGGTTTTGCTGGCCGACCACGAGCTGACCAGTTCCGCATTTTCCGCCCGTATTGCCGCCTCGACGGGCGCCTCGCTGCCTGCTTGCCTGCTGGCGGGGTTGACCACACTGTCGGGGCCTTTGCATGGCGATGCCTCTGGCCGCGTCCATGCTTTGATCGCCGAAGTGGAGCGCCTGGGGGGGGACAAGGTGGTGGACCATTACCTTTCCGCCGCCTTGCCTATTGCCGGGTTTGGCCACCACCTGTACCCCGACGGCGACCCCCGCGCTGCCGCCTTGTTGGCCCTGTTTGAGCCACCCGCAGCCATCGCGCGCTTCATCCAGAAAGTAACGCAACTGACCGGCTTGCAACCCAATATCGACGTGGCCCTGGCCGCTTTGGTGGCGCGCCACCAGTTGCCCGCCGACGCTGCTTTTGGCCTGTTTGCCACAGCGCGCAGTGTCGGGCTGTTGGCACACAGTCTGGAGCAGCTGGGCGTGGCGCAAATGATCCGGCCACGGGGCCGCTATGTGGGGCTGGTGCCTGAAGCGCTGCAAAACAGCCGCAACAAGTCTTCGCTATCTAATTGATAGCTGTCTGCGCAGGTAATACATGCGCTAGAGGCATTTTTTGTGTATAAATTAATTTATTCGAACGCTATTTGAATCCACAGCGCCAGCCGCTCCGTATTGGTATCAGCCGCAACATTTCGGCTTTTAACCACCCACCAGGAGCTCCCCATGGTCTCGATTCAAACTACCCGTACGTTGGCCTCTTTCAGTCTGGCGCTTGTGATGTCTGCCGTCTCTGTGGCTGCCATGGCCGATGTCATGGTCGGCGGCGCG
>CANFZJ010000057.1 GCA_947451445.1 Comamonadaceae bacterium | reverse complement strand
GCCCAGCACACCGTGACCGATCTCGCCACCCAAAGCGACTTCTATCTGGAAGACCAGGGCCGATTGACCGAGCCCATGGTTTTTGACCCATCCGACGACAAATACAAGCCCATCGCCTGGGACGATGCTTTTGCGCTGATCGCCCGGCACCTGAACGCTTTGCCCGATCCGAACCAGGCCATCTTCTACACATCCGGCCGGGCCAGCAACGAAGCCGCGTTTCTGTACCAGCTGTTTGTGCGCGAATACGGCACCAACAACTTCCCCGACTGCTCCAACATGTGCCACGAGCCCAGCGGCAGCGGCATGCGCGAGAGCGTGGGCATCGGCAAGGGCACGGTCACGCTGGACGACTTTGAGCAGGCGGAGGCCATCTTCGTCTTTGGCCAGAACCCTGGCACCAACCACCCGCGCATGCTGGGCGAGCTGCGCCAGGCTGCCAAGCGCGGTGCCCGCATCGTCAGCCTTAACCCGCTGCGCGAGCGGGGGCTGGAGCGCTTTGCCGACCCGCAGGACAAGCTGCAAATGGCCACGATGGGCGACACTGCCATCAGCACCCACTACTACCAGCTGCGCATCGGCGGCGACTTTGCATTCGTCAAGGGCATGATGAAGCACCTGGTGGAGCTGCAAGACGCGGGCCAAAATGGGGAAGAGAGCGTGCTGGACCACGCCTTTATCGCCGAGCACACCATCGGTTTCGAGGCCCTGCTGGCCGACCTGCGCGCCGAGTCGTGGGCCCTGCTGGAGGCCGAATGCGGCCTGGGTGTGGAGCATATCCGCGCTGCCGCCGAGGTCTACCGCAAAGCCAAGAGCGTCATCGCCTGCTGGGGCATGGGCATCACCCAGCACCAGAACGCGGTGGCCACCATCCAGATGATCGTCAACCTGCTGCTGCTGCGCGGCAACATCGGCCGCCCCGGTGCGGGCCCGTGCCCGGTGCGTGGCCACAGCAATGTGCAGGGCGACCGCACCATGGGCATTTGGGAGAAACCGCCCGCAGCCTTGCTGGACAACCTGGAAAAAGTGTTTGGCTTCCCCCCCCCGCGTGAGAGCGGTTTTGACACCGTGGAATCCATCCAGGCCATGCTCGACGGGCGCGGCAAGGTGTTTTTTGCGCTGGGTGGCAACTTTGCCGCCGCCACCCCCGACACCGTGCAAACCTGGAAGGCACTGCGCAACTGCGACCTGACGGTACACGTCACCACCAAGCTCAACCGCAGCCACATCGTGCATGGCAAGGCTGCGCTGATCCTGCCCTGCCTGGGCCGCACCGAGATCGACGTGCAAGCCGCTGGCGTGCAGGGCGTGACGGTGGAAGACTCCATGAGCATGGTCCATATATCCGTGGGCATCAATCCGCCCGCGTCGGAACAACTGCTGTCCGAGCCCGCCATCGTCGCCCGCCTGGCTGCGGCCACCTTGGCCGGGCGCAGCCAGACACCCTGGCTCTGGCTGCTGGAAGACTACAGCCGCATCCGCGACAAGATCGAAGCCGTGTTTCCCGACTTTCATGGTTTCAACGAGCGCGTCAAAGTGCCGGGCGGCTTTAGGCTGCGCAACACTGCCAGCGAGCGGGTGTGGAACACGGCATCGCAAAAAGCCGTCTTCAAAACCCACGCCGTGCCCACCGGCACCCCGCTGCAACGGGCCCGCGAGCGCAAGGGCGACGCCATCGTCTTCGCGCTGATGACCACCCGTTCGCACGACCAGTACAACACCACCATCTACGGTGCCGACGACCGCTACCGTGGCGTCTACGGCCAGCGCCGGGTGGTGTTTGCCAACGCAGAAGACATCCGCGCACTGGGCATGAAAGACGGCGACTGGATCGACTTCCACACCGTCTGGGACGACGGCGAGGCGCGCCGCGCCGACGGTTTCAAATTGGTGGCCTACAACATCCCGCGTGGCTGCGTGGCGGCGTACTACCCCGAAACCAACCCGTTGGTGCCACTGTCATCGGTGGCCGCCAACGCGGGTACGCCCACCTCCAAATGCATCCCGGTGATGCTGCTGCCGCACCAAAAAAAGTGATGGACGCACTGCAGCAGACCATTCTGCTGGCCTTGCTACCCGAGGCCGCGCCCATCTCGTTGCCCCGCCTGGGCAAACGCCTGGGGCTGGGGGCCAGCGTGCTGATGCGGGCGCTGACGCTGATGGGCGACGCCAGCCTGGGCGGCCAGCCCGGCCCCGGCTGGGTCCAGGTGCAGCTGCAAGACGCGCGCTGGACGGCGGTGTTGACCCCCACAGGACGTGAGGCCGGGCAGGCGCATTGCCATGGCTGAACTCCCTTCGCCCCTGGTCTCCCAGCCGGTGTGGCGCTACCCGGCGGACCTGCTGGAGCCCGATACCGTCGCCGCTGAGGTGCCCGTGGCCCTGGTTTTCAACGGCATTTCCCACGCGGTGATGATGGCCACGCCGCAAGACCTGGAGGCCTTCGCCCTGGGTTTTGCCCTGAGCGAAGGCATTCTGGACAGCGCCGCTGACTGCTTCGGCATTGACGTGGATGGCACCACCGACGGCATCACCGTGCAGCTGGAGGTATCGGCCCGCTGCTTCAGCCGCCTCAAAGAACGCCGCCGCACGCTGGCCGGCAACACCGGTTGCGGCATTTGTGGCATCGACAGCCTGGCCGCGCTGGACCTGCAGCCCGAACCCATTGCGCCCGCGCCCTGGGCCGCGCAGCTGCAGGCCGCTACCGTGCTGCGCGCCCTGCATGCCATGCCGCCGCTGCAGGTGCTGAATGCTGCCTGTGGCTCTCTGCACGCTGCCGGTTGGGCCACGCCCGACGGGGTGCTGACCGAGGTACTGGAAGACGTAGGCCGCCACAACGCACTGGACAAACTGCTGGGCCAGCGCGCCCGCGCTGGGCGCTTGCACGAGCCCGGCTTTGTGGTGATGAGCAGCCGCGCCAGCTACGAGCTGGTGCGCAAATGCGCCCGCCTGCAGGTAGCCGCCCTGGCCACCATCTCCGCCCCCACCGCGCTGGCCATCCGCATTGCCGACACGGCAGGCCTGCAGCTATGGGGCCTGTGCCGCGCGCCGCGCGCGGTGCGCTACACGCTAGTACCTTGACCCGGAAATATCAGAACATGAAAGCGCGTCTTCGCCCCCATGGCCGCGTTGCAAAGCCTCGCCATAGCCACAGCTATGTCTACGTTTTGCGCCTTGCCCTGAGGGCGAATCCATCACTTTCATTTTGTTCCTCTACTTCCGGGTCAAGGTACTAGGTACGTCGAAAAGTGGCGTGCTATAAATTAAATAGCTGTTACCGCAGGCGGAATGTGCGCTAGAGTTTCATTTGGCTCATAAATTGCCACGCAGTTGCGTCCGCGCTGCTTGGCGGTGTAGCAGGCGGTGTCGGCGGCGCGCAGCACGTCGGCTGGGTTGTTGTAGCGGCCGTCCACCAATACCAGGCCGATACTGGCCCCTACACCGAAGCTATGGCCTTCCCAGTTCAGGCGATAGGCGACCACGGCGCTGCGTAGTTTCTCACCCACCTCCAGGGCCTGTGGCAAGGGGCAGCGGCCCAGCAGTACCGCAAATTCATCGCCACCCAGGCGGGCCACGGTGTCGCTTTGGCGCACCTGGCTGCCCAGGGTTTGGGCAATGTCGCGCAACAGGGCGTCACCCGCAGCGTGGCCGCCGGTGTCGTTGACCTGTTTGAAGCGGTCCAGGTCGATGAACATGGCACAAAACGGCTCTGTGGCGGCGCGTTCGGTGGCGCGGCCCAGCAGCGACTCGAAGGCCGGGCGGTTGGCCAGGCCGGTCAGCGCGTCGTGGCTGGATGTCCAGGCCAGATGCTCGCGGTGGGCGCGGGATTCGCTGATGTCTTGCAACGTCCAAATGGTGCCTTTCGAGCGGTCGCCGGGGGCCACGGCGTGGCCGCGTAATTGGGCCCAGAACAAATCGCCGGTGCCACGGCGCAGTTCGACCTCGCCGTCAAACGTGCCGTGCTGCATAAAGGCAGGGCGGGCACGTGCGGACAAGGCCTGGTAGGCTTCTTCGGAGGGGTAAATGGTGTGGCTGGGTTTGCCCAGAATGTGCTGTTTATCTACCTGCAGGACGTGGCAAAAATGGCGGCTGACCAGCTCGAAATGGCCGTTACGGGTGAGGGTGATGCCGACTTCGGCGTGGTCCAACACGGCTTCCAGTTGTAGCAGCAGTGCCTGGGTTTCGGCTTGTTTTTGCTGGCGCAGCGCCACTACTTGCTGGAGCGCCTGGGCCAGCGCCCCTACTTCGCCGCCGTCTTGTGGCCAGCTTTCGTTGTCAGTTGCGCCTTGGGTCAGCATTTTTTCAGCCCGGTTGCGCAGCTTGGTGATGGACAGCGTGAGGTACCAGGCCAGCGCGCCTGCCAGCAGTGCGGCCAGTAAGCCCACACCGCCAGCGGCCTTCCAGGCGGTACGCTGTGCGTCCGCAATGGGCTGCAGGGCCACCGCTAGCGGGGTGAGGCGTACCAGGACCCAGTCTGAACCGGCGATGCCGACCATGGAGACCAGGTGGCCTTCGCTCAGATGGCTGGTGCCCACGGTGTCGATAGGGCTGCCGGAGTCATGCCAGCGGACAAATTCTGCTTGCAGCCCGGGCTCGTCTGCCGCACGGCCTATGACGCGCAAGGGGTCCGTGTGGGCCAGTATGGTGCCAGCCCGGTCTATCACCAGGGTGCGGATGTTGTCCCCATCGTGGGCATGGGTCGCGTCCGCAAACAGGCGGTTGGACTGCAAACTGACGGTACCCCCTAGCACCCCCAGTACTTGGCCGTCGGGTGTGCGTACCGACACCACCATGACCACGATGGGCGTTTTGGATACTTTGCCTACCAGCGGTTCGGACACCACGGGTTGGTCGGTGGTCAGTGCCTGCTGAAAGTAGGCCCGGTCGGCAATATTGGGCAGTTGGGTGGCCAGTTCGCCATTGATCATGCGTGCCAGCAGCACCCCGTCAGGGCGGGCGGCCTGCATGTTTTCAAAAAGCACATTGACGGCCGGCGTGTTCTGCAGGTAGCGGCCCATGGCTTCGGGGTTGCTCCATTGCTCGGGGGTGGTATGGCGCGCCACCGTTTGCAGCGTATCTTTCAGCACGTCTACTTTGCTGCCCAGCAGGGTGGCGTTGCGTTCTACTTCGTCGTTATCGCTTTCCAGTAGCAGGCGCTGGATGCCTGCTTGCGTGGTCGTCAGTACCAGTTCGGTGGTGACCACGGCGGACAAGACGCCGGTGACGACCGCCATGGCTACGATTCTGAATTTGAGAGTGCGGGCCCAGTCAAAACGGGATGTGGCGTGGTGGGGGTACTGCATCTCGGGATATTAACGTGGGTCGCATGCGCGACTGTTGTTTTATCCCCCCGCTACGCCTTGCGTGTTCACATACAGCGCATACACCGACTGGCTGGCGGCCATGAACAAGCGGTTGCGGGCCGCGCCGCCAAAGCACAGGTTGGCGCAGCGTTCGGGCAGGGCGATGTGGCCGATGGGCGTGGCGTCGGGGGCCAGCACCATCACGCCGTCCACGCCCAAACCGCCGCCCCAGCCCGCCCACAGGTTGCCGTCCACATCGCAGCGAAAGCCGTCCGGGTGCACGTCGTGGCCGCAGGTAAAGAACACCCGGTCGTTGACCAGCCGCTCGCCAGCCACATCAAACACCCGTATCCGCCGGGGCTCGGCACCGGACTCGACCACGTACAGCAGCCGTTCGTCGGGCGAAAAGCACAGGCCGTTGGGCTTGTCCACCGCGTCGCTGACCACGCTGCATTGGCCTGTGGCCGGGTCCCAGCGGTAGATGCAGGTGGGCTGCTGCGGCGTGGCGTCATAGCCTTCGTAGTGGCCCATGATGCCAAACGGCGGGTCGGTAAACCACACCGATCCGTCGGACTTGACCACCACGTCGTTGGGCGAGTTCAGTGGCTTGCCGTTGAAGCTGTCGGCCAACACAGTGGTGCTGCCGTCGTACTCGGTGCGTACCACTTGGCGGCCCCCGTGTTCGCACGACACCAGCCGCCCCTGGCGGTCGCGGGTATGGCCATTGGCAAAGTTGGAGGGCTTGCGGTGCACACTGACGTTGCCCGTTTCTTCATCCCACTTCAGCACGCGGTTATTGGGTATATCGCTACATAAAAGATAGCGACCATCACCAAACCACACCGGCCCCTCGGCCCAGCGCAGGCCGGTGGCGATGCGTTCCACGGCGGCGGCGAAGAGGGTGTATTTTTGAAAACGCGGGTCCAGCACGGTGATGGCCGGGTCGGGGTAGCGCTCGGCGGGTTGCCACATGGGATGCCTCTCTTTTTTGTTGGACAGCCAGTATGCATGGGCGCTGCGCAGCTTCATAAAAACCGCCATGGGCGAAACCATTTGGCACATGGTGGTTCACAATGTTCCAAAACCACTTTACGGAAGACCCCCTTGTCATTCTTCCCCTGGCTGCTGTGGGTTAGATACCGTTTCGTGCGGCGATGGGCTGGCGTATGGGTACTTGTTGGAGCCTGGGCGTTTGCGGCGGCACCCGGTGCGCAGGCGGCAGAGGTGCCGCTGGTGGTGTTGAGCCAGGCAGCGGGCGGTGTTTCACTCGTGGGCAATGTCGGCTATTTGGAAGATGAGCAAGGTAGCCTGGGGATTGACCAGGTGCGCACGCCCGCAGTGGATGCCCGCTTTGCCGTCCCCCCGATGACCATCCAGCAGTCTGGTCTGGACTTGCATGCCCGCTGGTTCAAAATCCGCTTGCGCCAGGACAGTGCCCGGGGTTTGTGGCTGATCGACACCACCACCACGGGCTTGCGCCACTTCAGCGCCTATGGGCCTTTTGATGCGGCGGGCAAGGCACTGGCCCCGCCCTGGGTGCGCAGCGTGACCGAAGCGCCTATTCAGCCATCGCTGGAGGGTGACCGTTTTGCCTACCGCTTCCAGCTTGAGCAGCCGGGCGACTACACCGTCTACCTGCGCACGCAGTCGGATTTTCCCGAGTACTACCGCTTCTCGGTCTGGGATGCCATCCAGTTCGGCCAGGCAGAGCAGGGCAGGTCGCTGTTCAACGGGATTTGCTATGGCCTGCTGATCGGCATGCTGGTCTACAACCTGATGCTGCTGTTTGTGTTTCGCGAAGCGCTGTATGCCTACAATTTTTACGCCTGCCTATTTGCCATGGGCACGCTGTTCACCCTGAATGGCCACACCGCGCATTACCTGCTGGGGGGCGCGCGCGCCTGGGTGCCCAATGCCATGGTGGCGATGCCACCCTTGTGGATCGCCTTTGCCACCTTGTTCGGTCTGAGTTTTCTGGAGTTGTCGCGTTATGCGCCCCGCTTGGCCCGGTGTGCGCTGGCCACCTTGCCGGTGTGTGCAGTGGCCTTGGGCCTGGCGCTTGTGGACCAGCTGTTCTGGTCGCTGGCACTGACCCAGGCTATGGCTGTGGTGGCGCCGGTGTTGATGTTCACGGGGGCGGTTCTGGCTTGGCGCAGGGGCTTCCTGCCCGCAGCCTGGTACCTCGCGGGCCTGTCCTTGCTGTTTGTTGCATCCATCAGCACCACCCTGAATAACTTTGGGGTGCTGAACCTGCCCTTCCACTACGAGGCGTTGCAAGTAGGCATGGTGGTGGAGATCACGGTGTTTGTGGTCGCGCTGGGCAGCCGCATCCGACGTATGCGTGAGTTGAACGGCGAGCTGGGCCAGCGCACCCAGCAGCTCACCCGGGCCGCGCAGACCGATGCACTCACCGGCCTGTTCAACCGTGCCGGCTGGATGCACTACGCACCCCGGGTGCTGGCACAGGGCGGACAGGCCGCATTGCTGTTGATCGATCTGGACCATTTCAAACCCGTAAATGACGAACACGGCCATGCGGCGGGCGACAAAGTGCTGGATACCGTGGCGCGGCGCTTGCTGGCCGATGTGCGTGCCCAGGGCATTGTGGCGCGCCTGGGGGGCGATGAATTTGTGGTGCTGCTCTCGGATGCGCCCAGCATGGAGGCCCTGGCCACCCAAGCGCAGCGCCTGGTGCGGCTGATTTCCCAGCCAGTGCTCTACAACGGCATTGGGCTCAAAGTAGGTGCCAGCATCGGTATCGCCTGTTACCCGACCGATGGAGACGATCTGTCTGTGTTGATGCATGCGGCTGATCTGGCCATGTACTGCGCCAAGCAGCGGGGCCGCGCCGGTTACGCCTTCAGCGCAGATGTCCGCAAAGCCGCTCTGGCCCAAGCCTGAGGCCCGTCGCCCAGAGCGACCCACCGCCGATGTATAGCCCCCTAACTGCGGGGGCGCTGGGAAATCGAATAAGGTACGGCCCCATGCATACCCCATTTTTGCGCCTTGGTTGGCGCACCCTTTGGCGCGATCTGCGCTCTGGCGAGCTGCGTCTGCTGATCGTCGCCGTCACCCTGGCCGTAGCGGCCCTCAGTGCTGTCGGGTTCTTTTCCGACCGCTTACAAGGCGGCCTGCAGCGCGACGCGCGCCAGTTGCTGGGCGGCGACGCAGTGGTGGTCAGCGACAGCCCCATGCCTGCGGCCTTTTTGGCGCAGGCGCAAGCCCAGGGCCTGCAAACCGTGACCACCTTCACCCTGGCCACCATGGGCCGGGCCGAGGACGCGCAGGGCGGGGCCAGCAAGCTGGTGGCGCTGAAAGCCGTGCAGCCTGGTTACCCGCTGCGCGGACGCTTGCTGGTGGCCGATCAGGTGGGCGGTGGGCCCGAGTACCCCACCAGCGACATCCCTGCCCCCGGCGAGGCCTGGGCCGACCCGTCGCTGCTGGAGTCGCTGGAGCTCAAGCTGGGCGACAGCCTCTTGCTGGGCGATACCCGGCTGAAACTGGTGAAATCCATCGTCGCCGAGCCCGACCGGGGCAGTGGTTTCATGAGTTTTTCGCCCCGCGTGATGGTCAACCAGCGCGACATGGCCGCCACCGGCCTCATCCAGCCTGCCAGCCGCGTCACCTACCGCCTCGCCGTGGCGGGGGCCGACGCCGCAGTGCAGCGCTATCTGCAGTGGGCCGATGCGGAGATCAAAAGCGCAGCCACCCACGGTGTGCGCATTGAGTCACTGGAAACCGGCCGCCCCGAAATGCGCCAGACGCTGGACCGCGCCAACAAGTTCCTCAACCTGGTGGCGCTGCTGTCGGCCCTGCTGAGTGCGGTGGCGGTGGCGCTGGCGGCACGCGGCTTTGCGGCCAACCACCTGGACGACTGCGCCATGCTGCGCGTGCTGGGCCAAAGCCAGCGCACCATCGCCCTGGCTTATACGTTTGAATTTGCGCTGGTCGGCATCTTCGCCAGCGCGCTGGGCCTGGCCATCGGCTTTGGCGTGCACCACCTGTTTGTGCTGCTGCTGGCCGGGCTGGTGGACGCCAGCCTGCCCGCCGCCACTTGGTGGCCTGCCGCGCTGGGCATGGGCATGGGGCTGACGCTGCTGTTCGCCTTTGGCCTGCCGCCGGTGTTGCAGCTGGCCTCCGTGCCGCCGCTGCGGGTGATTCGGCGCGACGTGGGCGGGCTCAAGCCGGCGTCTGTCGGCGTGCTCGGCCTGGGCGTGCTGGGCTTTGCCGCGCTGCTGCTGGCAGCCAGCAGCGACACCACGTTGGGTTTGATCGCGGTGGGCGGTTTTGCCGGGGCGGTGCTGGTGTTTGCGGGCTTGGGTTGGGTGGCGGTGCAGCTGCTGCGCCGCAGTGTGAACGAAGCCACGGCGCCGCGCTGGCTGGTGCTGGCCACGCGCCAGGTCAGCGCCCGCCCGGCCTACGCGGTGGTGCAGATCAGCGCGCTGGCGGTGGGCCTGCTGGCCTTGATTCTGCTGGTGCTGCTGCGCACAGATTTGGTTAACGCCTGGCGCCAGGCCACGCCGCCCGATGCGCCGAACCGCTTTGTCATCAACGTCATGCCCGACCAGGCCGCAGGCTTTCGTCAAAACCTGGCTGACGCGGGCGTGAAAGACTACGACTGGTTCCCCATGTTCCGGGGCCGCCTGGTGGCCGTCAACGGCAAACCCATGGGCCCCGACAACTTTGCCGACGACCGCGCCAAGCGCCTGCTGGACCGCGAATTCAACCTATCCAACAGCGCCCAGCGCCCGGCCCACAACCCGCTGGTGGGCGGCGTGTGGAAGCCTGAGGAACCCGGCACCGTGAGCGTGGAGGAAGGCATTGCCAAAACCCTGAACCTGCACCTGGGCGACCGGCTGCAGTTCGACATCGGCGGGGCTTTGAGCGAGTCCACCATCACCTCGCTGCGCAAGGTGGACTGGGGCTCGATGCGGGCCAACTTCTACGTGATCTACCCGGTCAGCCAGATGCTGGACGTGCCGGTCACCTACCTGGGCGCGTTCAAGGCCCCGGCCACCCCCGGTTTTGACAACCGGCTGGTGCGCCAGTTTCCCAACATCACGGCGGTGGACCTGAGCATCACCCTGGGCCAGCTCCAGCGCGTGCTGGACCAGGTGATCCGTGCGGTGGAATTTTTGTTCGGCTTCACCCTGGCCGCCGGGCTGGTGGTGCTGTTTGCCGCCATCACCGCCACGCGGGAAGAGCGCGCCCGCGAATTTGCCATCATGCGCGCCCTGGGCGCCCCTGGCAGCCTGTTGCGCCAAGTGCAGCGCGCCGAGCTGGCGGGCGTGGGCCTGCTGGCAGGCTTTTTGGCCAGCATCGTGGCGATGGCGGTGGGCTGGGCGCTGACCCGCTATGTTTTTGAGTTCGCCTGGAACGGCTCGCTGTGGGTGCCGCTGTTGGGCGCCGTGGCGGGTGCGCTGCTGGCGCTGGCGGCGGGCTGGTGGGGGCTGCGCGAGGTATTGGCCCGCCCGGTGATGGAAACGCTGCGGCGGGCGGCGGCGTAGGTTGCTATTTAATTTGTAGCTAATTGCGCAGGTGGAGTGTGCGCTAGAGCCTGTTTTGTTGAAAATTAATACGGGCTGCCTACCCGCAAAATAGGCCCCATCCTCCATTTGAAGGATGTACGCCCGCTGCGGTGTGGGTATTCTGTGCCGATGGTCACGCCTCCCCGTACGCCGCCAGACCTTGCTGACCCTGCAGACCAGGCGGCGTATGTGCGGGAGCAGTTCGTCGTTCTGCACCTCAAGCAAATCCGGCGCGCTTCGGTCAACCAGACCTTTGCCGCAGTGATGGTGTTTGCGCTGTTTCACAGTGGGCTACCCGGCCCCATTCCCTTTGTGTGGTTCGCGCTGCTGGTGCTCTTGTTGGCGGTGCGCTACCAATGGGGACGGCGGCTTATCGGCAGCGGGCCTGACGCACCCCGGCGAATTGCGCTGGTGTTGATGCTCACTGGCACCGTCCAAGGCTTGCCGGTATGGGCATTTGGCCAGTTCGACACCGTAGACCGGGTTTTGGTGTCGCTCATCTTGATGGCAATTTCCACCGCATCCGTGGTCTCGGTGGGGGGCTACCGGGGCATTTATTTGTGCTTTTCTTTGCCCATGCTGGTGCCCTTGGCCGTGGCTTGGGCGGTGGTCCCCGCTGCGGGTTATGCGGCCTGGGTGGGGCCTGCGATGGGGGTGGAGATTGCGCTGTACCAGGCCTTTTTGCTGGCCCTGGGGCGGGACGTGTTTCGCCTGTTTGACTCGTCGTGCCGCATCCGCTTTGCCGAGCATGGCCTGAACCGCCGCCTGGCCGCTGCGCTGGAAGAAGCCCGCCAGGCGGGGCAAGCCAAAACGCGTTTTCTGGCCGCTGCCAGCCACGACCTGCGCCAGCCCCTGCACAGCATGGGCGTGCTGCTGGCGGCGCTGGGCCTGCGCACGCTGGACGCGCGCAGCCGCGAAATCGTGCACATGCTGGGCAACGTCAGCCAGTCGCTGTCCGGCCAGTTGGATGGTTTGCTGGACATTTCCAAACTGGATGCAGGCATTGTGGTACCCGACCT
>CANFZJ010000056.1 GCA_947451445.1 Comamonadaceae bacterium | reverse complement strand
TGTGGGCATGTTCATCCACCGCACCATGACCGTGCGTGACCTGTTCCCCATCCTGCGCGAGTCGGGCGAGCTGTCTGCTGTGATCTTGTTGGTGGTGTCGCTGGCGGGCATTTTTGCGTATTCGCTGTCCACCCTGGGGGTGATCGACCCCATCACCAACGCCATCGTCAACTCCGGCCTGGGCGAATACGGCGTGCTGGCGCTGCTGATCGTGATGCTGGTCACGGTGGGTATGTTTTTGGACGGCGTGTCGATCTTTCTGATCTTTGTGCCGCTGCTGCTGCCGATTGCCATGCACTACCACTGGGATTTGGTGTGGTTCGGCGTGATCTTGACGCTCAAGGTGGCGCTGGGCCAGTTCACCCCGCCGCTGGCCGTGAATTTGATGGTGTCCTGCCGCATCGCCAAGGTGCGCATGGAAGAAACCGTGCCCTGGGTGGGTTGGATGCTGTTTTCGATGTTTGTGGTGATGGTGCTGGTGATTGCGTTCCCGCAACTCGCCCTGTGGCTACCGCACCGCCTGGGGTATTAATTTTTTAGGAGACAAAAATGAAAGTTCGCAAATTCCTCGCTTTGGCTGTAGCCACAGCCGCCCTGCTGGCCACCACCGGCAGCATCGCCCAGACGGCCTACAAGCCCGAGTACAAGATGTCGCTGGTGCTGGGCACGGCTTTCCCCTGGGGCAAGGGCGGCGAAATTTGGGCCAACATGGTCCGTGAACGCACCCAGGGCCGCATCAACATCAAGCTGTACCCGGGCGTGTCGCTGATCCAGGGCGACCAAACGCGCGAATTCTCGGCCCTGCGCCAGGGCGTGATCGACCTGGCCATCGGCTCCACCATCAACTGGTCGCCGCAGGTCAAAGAGCTGAACCTGTTCTCCCTGCCATTTTTGATGCCCGACTACGCCGCCATCGACGCGCTCACCCAGGGCCAGGTGGGCAAAGACATCTTCAAGATCATCGACAAGGCCGGTGTGCAGCCCCTGGCATTCGGTGAAAACGGCTACCGCGAAATCAGCAACTCCAAGCGCGCCATCCACAGCCCGGCTGACTTGAAGGGCATGAAAATCCGCGTCGTCGGCTCGCCGCTGTTCCAGGACACCTTTACCGCCCTGGGTGCCAACCCCACGCAAATGAGCTGGGCTGACGCCCAGCCCGCGCTGGCCACCGGCGCGGTGGACGGGCAAGAAAACCCCATCTCCATCTACACCGCCGCCAAGCTGCACAACGTAGCGCAAAAGTACGTGACGATGTGGGGCTACGTGGCCGACCCGCTGGTGTTTGTGGTCAACAAAGACATCTGGGCCAGCTGGACCGAAGCCGACCGCGCCATCGTCAAGCAAGCCGCGCTGGACGCCGCCCGCGACCAAATCGCCATCTCCCGCAAAGGCCTGGTGGAGGCCGACCAGCCCCTGCTCAAAGATCTGGCCGCCCTGGGCACCACGGTGACCAAGCTCACGCCCGAGGAGCGCGCCGCCTTCGTGGCCGCCACGCGCCCGGTGTTTGACAAGTGGAAAAAAACGATTGGAGCGGATTTGGTGGCCACGGCTGAGAAGTCGATTGCGGCGCGCAAGAAGTAAGGCCTGGAATATCGGTAAAAAAGGCTTCTGGCGCAGATGGAAATTGCGCTAGCAGCTATTTAAAACATAGCAAACGGTATTACGGCTTAAAAATTGATATTTACATCAAGATTTGGCATAATAAACCAATTTATTGATGTAAATATCAAGTGCAAACCCTCCAAGAGCTAGGCGCAGCCGTCGCCCTGCGCCGCCGCAGCCTGGGGCTCAAGCAGGCCGATGTGGCCGCCAGCGCCGGTATCACCGCCGAATCGCTGTCTCGCTTTGAGCGCGGGCGGTTAGCTGAATTCGGTTCGCGCAAGCTGCTGGCTGTGCTGGCTGTCGTAGGGGCTGAACTGGATGTGGTGGCCCAAGTTCCAGCAGGCAACTTGGACGCACTGCGCCGCGAGCGTGCAGGCCTGTCTTTTTGAACCTTCTTTAATTTTCCAGCGTCCATCAGCGTGCTGTCTGAAATGGCAAGCTTTGCGCATTCACACGAACTGCCTCCTCCCCGAACAAAGGAACCCATGGCCGAAGTTACCCGTCGCCGCACTGGCGAATTTTTGCGCGAGCTGTTCAGTATCTTGATGGCGGCCCCCGAAGGTCTGCGCGCCAGTGATGCGCTGCAAGCACTGACCGGGCGTTTTACTCTGACGCCATACGAAGCCGATCACTATGAGTCGGGAGCGCGTCGGTTCGAGAAGATCGTGCGCTTCGCCACAGTCGATTGTGTCAAGGCGGGGTGGTTGGTGAAGGACAAAGGTATTTGGACGGTAACTGAGGTGGGCCGTAAAGCCCATGTTTCGATGGGCGATCCCGAGGTGTTTTACCGCCGTGCTTGCAAGCTCTACGCCGAGTGGCGTGCCGCACAGCCCGATGCCGAATCGACAAATGTGGCTGTGAGCACCATGGCCGACCCGCTGGACCAAGACAACACGGCCAAGGCGGTGAGCATCACATTCGAGGAAGCCGAGGAGCACGCCTGGGCAGAAATTTCGCAGTATCTGCGGGCCATGAACCCGTATGACTTTCAGGACCTAGTAGCCGACTTGCTGCGTGCCATGTCGTACCACGTCAGCTGGGTCTCGCCGCCCGGCAAAGACGGCGGGCTGGACGTACTGGCCTGGCCCGACGCGCTGGGTACGCGCTTGCCGCGCATCAAAGTACAGGTCAAACGCCAGTTGCAAGCAGTGAACGTGGACGGTCTGCGCTCGTTCATGGCTTTGCTCGGCGACGAAGATGTGGGTTTGTTTGTCTGTACCGGGGGCTTTACCAAAGATGCCGAGACGGAAGCCCGTACCCAGGAAAAACGCCGGGTAACGTTGATTGGCTTGGATAAATTGTTCGACCTTTGGGTGGCGCACTACGACCAACTGACCGACCAAGCCCGGCGACGCCTGCCGCTACGGCCCATCCAGTTCTTGTCTCCGGCGGGTTAGACAATGCACCCCATGAAGAAAAACCTCCACCCCGCCCACGCACCATGCCCCTGTGACAGCGGCCAGACCTATGCCGACTGCTGCGGCCCGTGGCACAAGGGCATGGATGCAGGCGTCTACGCCCCCACCCCCGAAGCCCTGATGCGCTCGCGCTACAGCGGCTACGTGCTGGGCCTGCTGGACTACCTGCTGTTCACCTGGCATCCGTCCACTGCGCCGGGCGACCTGGAATTGCCGCCGGTGAAGTGGCTGGGGCTGGAGGTACGCCACGCGCTGGCGGCGGGGGATGCCGGAGTGGTGGAGTTCGTGGCCCGCTGCCGCGACAACGGCCGGGCCGAGCGCATGCACGAGACCAGCCGTTTTGTGCGGGAAGACGGGCGCTGGCTGTACATCGACGGGCAGATGCATGGGGCGGATGCACCACATTAAAATGCTATGTTTTGTATAGCTGCTTGTGCATGATTGGTGTGTGTTAGCTCCTGTTTTTAATGGTTTTTAGGGGGAAATCGTCGCATGGGCGACGGGGGGGCGGCTGTATTTTTGGGCCACGGTAGCCGTAAGCTGCTGTAATTGGCGCATGTCGCGTAGTTGCTGCGCTTGTTCTGAAACAGCTTGCCCCTCTTGAACCTACCTGTATGCAATGGTTTCAGCCACACCGTCGGCATTTTTGTTGGGCCCTGGCTGCCGTGGCAGGCGGCGTGGCGCATGCCGCTGCCGAAACCTTGCGCGTGCTGGCCTGGCCCGGTTACGCCGACCCCGACATCGTCAAAACCTTTGAGCAACGTTGGCAGTGCCGGGTAGAGGTCACCACCATCGACTCTGACGTGGACCTGTGGCAAAAAGTCTCCCGCAACCAGGCACAGGACTTTGACGTGTTCGCGGTCAATACAGCCGAGTTGCAGCGCTATATCCGCCAGGGCGCGGTGGTGCCCATTGCCATCCAGAATATTCCCAATCTAGCCCGGCAACTGCCCCGGTTCGCCAAGCTGGACGCCATTCCCGGTATCCAGCATGGCAGCAAGGTCTACGCCATTCCCTATACCTACGCCGAGATGGGGCTGGTGTATGACCGCCAGCAGATGTCGCAGCCGCCTGGCACCCTGGCCGTGCTGTGGGACCCGCGCTGGAAGGGCCGCGTCATCGCCTACAACGCGGGTAACCACAATTTTGCCTTGGCGGCCATGGCGTTGCATCTGCCGGATCCGTTCCAGCTGACGCCCGCCCAGTGGCCGCTGGCGGTGGAGCGCCTGATCGCCTTGCGCCGCAACGCGGGCGGCTTCTACACCCAACCGGAGGAGTCGCTGGCCATGTTTCGCCAGTCCCATGCGGCCGTGATGTTTGCCAACTATGGCCGCCAGCAGCTGCAGTTGTTCAAAGCTGCGGGCCTGGACGTGGGCTATGCCATTCCCAAAGACGGCACGCTGGCCTGGCTGGACTGCTGGGCCATCACCCGTGGGGCTAAAAACACGGCCCTGGCCACCGCCTGGATCAACTACATGCTGGAGGCCGAGCCGGGCCATGTGCTGGTGGAGCGCCAGGGTTTGGCCAATACCATCGCCAGCCCGCCCGACTACCGGGCGCAAGACCGTCTGGTTTGGTTGGCTCCGGTGGAAAACGAAGACCGGCGCAACCTGCTGTGGGCCCGCATCGTGGCCGGCGACCGTGCCAGCAAGGTGTTGGCGCCATGAAATTCGGCATGACCGCCAAACTGGCGCTGCTGCTGACCGTGGTGGGTGCACTGGCGGCGGGGCTGACCGGGTTTTACGCCTACCAGGCCAGCCGTGTGCTGCTGGTGGAGTCGGCCCAGAACAAGCTGCTCACCTCCACCCAGGTGCTGGCCCGGCGCATCGTGCTGACGCATGAAGAGATTGCCGAAGACCTGCAGGTGCTGGCCCGGTACCCCGTGGCCGCCGCCATTCTGCAAAAGGCCGACGCCGCCCAGGAAGACCAGTTGGCCACCTTGTTCAGCCTGCTGATGCAAACCCACCCGGCCTACCTGCAGATGCGGCTGATTTCTGCCAGCCACTACGGGCTGGAGCAGGTGCGCCTGGACCGGGTGGGGACCGTGCCGGTACGCGTGCGCGGCGACGATCTGCAGGAAAAAGGCCACTACGCCTACGTGTCTGAAACCCTGAAGCTGCCGCCCGGCGCCAGTTACCTGTCGCGTATATCCATCAACCACGAAGGCGGTTTGGGCAGCGGGCTGGAGCAGCCCACGCTGCAGCTGGCCACCCCGGTGGTGGACTCTGGCGGTGCGGTGTTGGGTGTGGTGGTGGTCAATGTGGACCTGGACGGCTTGTTCACCCTGCTGGCGATAGACCTGCCGGTGGCGTTCAAGCTGTTTTTGGCCAACGGCCAGGGCGACATCCTGCTGCACCCCGACAGCCGCAAAACCTTTGGCTTTGACCGGGGGCGGCGCGTGCTGCTGCAGGACGAATTCGCACCCACGCTGGCGCTGATGGAAGGCCAGCAGCGCCAGGCCGTGTTCCAGGCCCAGATGGACGGCGATAGTGACAGTGGCGCGCCCCCGGTGGTGGCCGCCTTTACCGCCCAGAACATCCCGGTGGCCTCGACCGAAAACCGGCTGATTCTGGGCCTGGCCCAACCCTTGAGCGAAGTGCTGGCCCAGTCCCAGCAACTGGGCCGCACCGTGCTGCAAATCGTGTGTGGCCTGAGTCTGGCCTGTTTGCTGCTGGCCGTGCTGGTGTCGCGCGCCTGGACCCGGCCCATCAACGCCATCACCGCAGCGGCCCAGCGCATGGCCAACGGCTTGCCGCCAGGGCCGCTGCCCCTGCACCGCAAGGACGAACTGGGTACCCTGGCGCGCCGCTTCCACTACATGCACACCCAGATGGCCCAGCATTTGGCCAATTTGCAAGACAACCAGGACGAGCTGGAGCACCTGGCGCAGCACGACATGCTGACCGGCCTGCCCAACCGCCGCCTGTTCCAGCAGCGGCTGGAGCAAACCCTGGCCCACGCACGGCGCTACGGCGAGCCGGTGTGCCTGCTGTTCATCGACCTGGATGCATTCAAGGCCATCAACGACACGCTGGGCCATGACGCAGGCGACGTGGTGCTGCAGGTGGTGGCCGAACGCATGCAAGCCATGCTGCGCGAGGTAGACACCGTGGCCCGCCTGGGCGGTGATGAGTTTGTGGTGCTGCTGGGCGCCCCCACGCCGCATGCGCACCTGGCGGGCATTGCCGAAAAACTGCTGCACGGCATCAAAGAACCCATCGTGGCCCAGGCACGCACCGTGCAGCTGTCGGCCAGCATCGGCATCAGCCGCTACCCGCAAGACGGCCAGGGCGCCGCCGAGCTGCTGGCCAATGCCGACCAGGCCATGTACCGCGCCAAGCTGGCCGGGCGGGACGGGTTTTGCTTCTTCTCGGCCGACCCGGTAGACGACATCGCTGCGCGGGGTGCTATTTAATTAGTAGCTGCTTGCGCAAGTTGGTATTGCGCTAGCGGCTTAAAACACTATTCATTTTGGGGCGATTGACCGCAGGCAGCTGCACGCTGCCATCCGTGTTTATATTCACCCGCTTGCCTATTGTTAAAAGGATTTTGGATGCCCGACCTGTCTGCCTTCCCCATCACCACCAAGTGGCCCGCCCAGCACCCCGACCGCATCCAGCTGTATTCGCTGCCCACGCCCAATGGCGTGAAGGTGTCGATCATGCTGGAAGAAACCGGCCTGGCCTACGAGCCGCATCTGGTCAGTTTTGCCACCAACGACCAGCTGACGCCCGAGTTCATGTCGCTCAACCCGAACAACAAAATTCCCGCCATCCTCGACCCCCACGGCCCTGGCGGCCAGCCGCTGGCCTTGTTTGAGTCGGGTGCCATCCTGCTGTACCTGGCGGAGAAGACCGGCCAGTTCATCCCCCAGGACGCGGCAGGCCGTTTCGAGACCATCCAGTGGCTGATGTTCCAGATGGGCGGCATCGGCCCGATGTTTGGCCAGCTGGGCTTCTTCCACAAATTTGCGGGCAAAGACTATGCAGACAAGCGCCCGCGCGACCGCTACGTGGCCGAGTCCACCCGCCTGCTGGGCGTGCTGAACCAGCGCCTGGCCAGCCGTGCCTGGGTGATGGGCGACAGCTACACCATTGCCGACATGGCCATCCTGCCCTGGGTGCGCAACCTGTTCGGTTTTTACGAGGCGGGTGAGCTGGTGGGCATGGCCAACTTCCCGCACGTGACCCGGGTGCTGGAAGCGTTTGTGGCCCGCCCGGCGGTGGCGCGGGGGCTGAACATCCCTGCGCGGGGCTAGTTTTTAGGCTTAGGGCTCGGTAAGTGATAAGTTGTGCATTTGGCCGTCGGATTCGGGATGCAGTGCAAGGCGTGGAGCCCGCCGCATAGCTCTGCTATGCAAGGGATTCACAACGACGCAATGCGCCCGAAGCTGGCGAGACAAATGTGCAAGTTATTGCTTACCGAGCCCTTAGTTCCTGTCTTTACGTTACTTTCCGTAGCAGCCAAAGACGGGGCATAAGTAGACTGCAGAATGGGTGAGAATGATTTTTCTCGCCCTTTTTTTTGCCTTTTTGACGGAGCGCGTCCGCCCATGAAACTGTCTTATTCCTTGTTGGCGGCAGTTTCGCTGCCCTTGCTGCTGGGCGCGTGCCAGCCCAAGCCAGCCCCGCCTGCACCCGGCCTGGTCGAGGTGGGGGTCGTCACCCTGCAAACCCAGTCGGTGGCTTTGCAAAACGAGTTGCCTGGTCGCATCACGGCGGCGCTCAGTGCCGATGTGCGGCCCCAGGTGAGCGGCATCGTGCAGGCCCGGTTGTTTACCGAGGGCGCACGGGTCCAGGCCGGGCAGGTGCTGTACCGGTTGGATGCATCCAGTTACAAATCCAGCTTCGAGCAGGCCCGCGCCGCGCTGGCCAATGCCGAAGCCGCCGTCGGTGCGGCACGGCTGAAGGACGAACGCTACGCCGAGTTGGCCAAGATAGAAGGCGTGTCCAAACAAGATGCCGACGACGCCCACACCGCCTACCGCCAGGCCCTGGCCACGGTGGAAGAGAAAAAGGCCTCATTGAACAGCGCCCGCATCGACCTGGACCACACCACCGTCACCGCGCCGATCGCTGGGCGCATCGGTATCTCCAGCGTGACGGTAGGGGCGCTGGTCACGGCCAGCCAGACCACTGCGCTGGCCACCATCCGCGGGCTGGACACGGTGTACGCCGACCTGGCCCAGTCCAGCACCCAGCTGCTGCGCCTGCGCAAGCTGCAGGCCACGGCAGGCACCCAGCCTGGCAGCGCCAAGGTGCACCTGAAGCTGGAAGACGGTTCGGCCTACGCGCGGGTCGGCACGCTGAAGTTGCAGGAGGTGGCGGTAGACGAAAGCACGGGCGCAGTCACATTGCGGGCCGAATTTGCCAACCCGGACGGCGTGCTGCTGCCCGGCATGTATGTGCGTGCCGTGCTGGACGAGGCGCAGGACAACAAAGCCCTGCTGGTGCCACAGCGCGGTATCGCCCGCGACCCCAAGGGCAACGCCACGGCGATGGTGCTGGGGGCGAATAACAAGGTAGAGCAGCGCGCCGTGGTGACCGACCGCGCCATGGGCGACCAGTGGCTGGTGCGTTCTGGCCTGGCGGCGGGCGACCAACTGATCATCGAGGGCTTGAACAAAATCCGCGTGGGCGACACGGTGAAGCCGGTGGCCGAAGATGCTTCGGCCAAGCCGTTGGCGGCGGCTGCAGTAGCAGCCTCCAGCGCGGGTAAATAACGATGCTGTCCCGTTTTTTTGTCAACCGGCCCATTTTTGCCTGGGTCATCGCCATCGTCATCATGCTGGCCGGGGCGGCGTCCATTACTTCGCTGCCCGTGGCCCAGTACCCCAATGTGGCCCCGCCCACGGTGCGGATTTCGGCCACCTACCCCGGTGCATCCGCCGAAACGGTGGAAAACAGCGTCACCCAGATCCTGGAGCAGCAGCTCACCGGGCTGGACGGCCTGCTGTACTTTTCGTCCAGCAGCAGCTCGGCCGGTAGTGCCAGCATCAACGTCACCTTTGAAGAGGGCAGCAACGCTGATACCGCCCAGGTGCAGGTGCAAAACAAGGTGCAGCAGGCACTGACGCGCTTGCCCGCCACGGTGCAGACCCAGGGCGTGCAGGTCACCAAGTCGCAGAGCGACTTCTTGATGATCATTGCTTTGTATGACGCGAACGACAAGGCCAGCGCCACCGACATTGCCGACTACCTGGTCAGCAACCTGCAAGACCCCATCGCCCGGGTCGAGGGCGTGGGTGGGGTACAGGTGTTTGGTGCGCAGTACGCCATGCGCATCTGGCTCAACCCGGCCAAACTGAATGCCTACAAGCTGATGCCGTCAGACGTGCAGACCGCCATTGCTGCGCAAAACACCCAGGTGTCGGCGGGCAGCATCGGGGCCATGCCGTCGGCCCCTACCCAGCAGCTCAACGCCACGGTGACGGCCCAGTCCAAGCTGCAAACGCCCGAGCAGTTTCGCAACATCGTCATCAAGCACGACGCCACCGGTGCCACCGTGCGCCTGGGCGACGTGGCCACGGTGGAAATCGGTAGCGAAACCTATGGCAACGTGACCCGGCTCAACGGCCACCCGGCCTCCGGCCTGGCGGTGCAGCTGGCCCCCAGCGCCAACGCCTTGTCCACCGCCACCCGGGTGCGCGCGGCGGTGGCCCAGCTGCAGCGCAACATGCCCGACGGCTACCAGGTGGCTTACCCCAAAGACAGCACCAAGTTCATCCGCATCTCCATCGAAGAGGTGGTGAAGACGCTGTTCGAGGCGATTGCGCTGGTGGTGGTGGTGATGTTTGTGTTCTTGCAGAACTGGCGCGCTACGCTGATCCCGGCGATTGCCGTGCCGGTGGTGCTGCTGGGCACCTTTGGCGTGCTGCAGCTGTTTGGCTATTCCATCAACACCCTGACCATGTTCGGCATGGTGCTGTCCATCGGCCTGCTGGTGGACGACGCGATTGTGGTGGTGGAAAACGTGGAACGGGTGATGCGCGAGGAGGGCCTGAACCCGCGCGAGGCCACCATCCGCTCCATGCAGGAGATCACCGGGGCGCTGATCGGCATTGCCGTGGTGCTGTCCGCCGTGTTTTTGCCGATGGCGTTCTTCAGTGGCTCCACCGGGGTGATCTACCGCCAGTTCTCCATCACCATCGTGGCCTCCATGGCGCTGTCGGTGGTGGTGGCGCTGACGCTGACGCCTGCGCTGTGCTCCACGCTGCTGCTGCCTGTGCACGGAGGCGCCAGCACGCGCGGCTTTTTTGGCTGGTTCAACCGCAGCTTTGACCGCATGCTGACGGGCTACGAAGGCCGCGTAGCCGGTGTGTTGAAAAAACCGCTGCGCTGGATGCTGGTCTACGGTGCGATCGGCATCGGGCTGGCCCTGCTGTTCATGCGCCTGCCCAGCGGCTTTTTGCCGTCCGAGGACCAGGGCGATTCGATGGTGCAGTTCAGCCTGCCGGTGGGGGCGTCGGTGGCCCGCTCCACCGAGGTCGCCAAGCAGATCGAAAAGCACTTTCTGGGGGCCGAAAAGGACAACACCGAGGCTATCTTCACGATTGCGGGCTTCAGCTTTACCGGCAGCGGGCAAAACGCCGGCATGGCTTTCGTGGCCCTGAAGGACTGGAGCGAGCGCCCCGGCGTGGCCAACCGCTCCGACACCATCTCCCAGCGCGCCACCAAAGCCTTGTCCACGGTGCGCGATGCGCAGGTGTTCTCGCTCAGTCCACCCGCCATCCAGGGCCTGGGCCAGTCCAACGGGTTTGAGTTTCAGCTGCAGGCCGATGCGGGAACCACCCGGGCGCAGCTGAAGACCCTGCGCGACAGCCTGCTGCAGTCGGCCCGCAGCGACAGCCAGCTCAGTGCTGTGCGGGCGGGCGACATGGACGACACGCCCCAGCTCAAGGTGAATGTGGACCAGAACAAAGCGTTTTCACTCGGCCTGTCGCTTGACGACATCAACGCCACCCTCAGCAGCGCCTGGGCGGGTACCTATGTGAACGACTTTATCGACCGGGCCCGCGTCAAAAAGGTCTACATGCAGGCCGATGCCCCTTACCGATCCAAGCCGGACGACCTGTACCAGTGGTATGTGCGCGGTAGCAACAGCGCGGGTGTGGCCACCATGACGCCGTTCTCCGCCTTCGCCACCACGTCGTGGGACTATGGCCCGCAAAGCCTGGCGCGTTACAACGGTTTGGCGTCGTACTCGATCCAGGGCGCAGCGGCCGAGGGCGTCAGCTCGGGCGTGGCGATGGACGAGATGCAGGCCCTGGCCCATAAGCTGCCCCCGGGCAGCGGCTCGGCCTGGAGCGGCCTGTCTTACCAGGAACGGCTGGCCTCGGGCCAGACCCTGCAGCTGTACGCCGCCTCCATCCTGATCGTCTTTTTATGCCTGGCGGCCTTGTACGAGAGCTGGTCGGTGCCGTTCTCGGTGCTGCTGGTGATACCGCTGGGTGTCATCGGCGCGGTACTGGGTGCCACCCTGCGCGGGCTGGAAAACGACGTGTACTTCCAGGTGGCGCTGGTCACCACCATTGGCTTGTCGGCCAAGAACGCCATCCTGATCATCGAGTTTGCCGAGGCCGCCTACCAGCGCGGCAGCCTGCCCCTGGCCGCTGCGCTGGAGGGCGCGCGGCTGCGGCTGCGGCCGATTTTGATGACCTCGCTGGCCTTTATTGCCGGGGTGCTGCCGTTGGCGTTGTCTACCGGTGCGGGGGCCAACAGCCGTATTTCCATCGGCACCGGCATCATCGGCGGCACGCTGACTGCCACCGTGCTGGCCGTGTTTTTTGTGCCCCTGTTCTTTGTGCTGGTGCGCCGCCTGTTTGGCACCAAAC
The DNA here is from genome assembly GCA_947451445.1 of Comamonadaceae bacterium. GTDB lineage: Bacteria > Pseudomonadota > Gammaproteobacteria > Burkholderiales > Burkholderiaceae_C > Rhodoferax_B. The sequence goes on along the minus strand of CANFZJ010000056.1, from coordinate 19 downwards.
GCATCGGCACCCAGCAAGC
>CANFZJ010000055.1 GCA_947451445.1 Comamonadaceae bacterium | reverse complement strand
CTTGGCGCGCCTGCTGACCGTACCGTTGACCCGCGCCTTTCGCCAGCAAATGCCGGACGCCACTATTTCCATCAGCGAGGGCTTGTCGGTCGCCATGCAGGAGTCGCTGGTCAATGGGCGGCTGGACATTGCCGTGCTGTACAACGCCCAGCCACAGGCCGACATCGAGATCGCCCCGCTGATGGTCGAAGAACTACTGCTGGTGCAACCCCGCCCGCCCGGCCTGCCGGAAGACCCGCCCGCCGGACCGATCACGCTGAAAGAAGTCTCCCAGCTGCCCCTGGTCATCCCCAGCCGGCCCAACGCCACCCGCATGTATGTAGAGAACGAGATGGCCTCCATCGGCTGCCGCCCCCATGTGGCGCTGGAGATCGACGGCGTCACCGCCATCCTGGACCTGGTGGCCGACGGCGCGGGCTACGCCCTGCTGTCGCGCAACGCGGTGGCCAGCTCGATCCGGCCCTCGGCCTTTACCACCCGCAGCGTGGGCCAACCGGCTCTGCGCATCAACGTGGCGCTGGTCACCAGTTCGCTGCGCCCCACCACCCTGACGCAGCAGGCCACGCTGGACCTGATACGGCGCACTGTCGCGCAGAATGCGCTCGCCACATAGCCCAGCAAGCACCTCGGTGCACCCAGAGGGTGACGCAAGGGGCGCTGCGTCAGTCCGGCTTGATGCCTGCTTCGCGCACCAGTTTGGCGTAGCGCAGGTGCTCGGAGTGGATGAGCGCCGTGAACATATCGGCAGAGCCCGGAATAACCTCCCCGCCCACCGCCTTCATGCGTTCATAGACCAGCGGCGTAGCCAGCGCCTTTTGCACCTCGGCATGCAGGCGCTCCACAACGGGCTTAGGCGTCGCCGCCGGGGCCACCACGCCGTACCAGACCGAGGCCTCAAAACCCGGAAAACCGGACTCCGCCACGGTAGGGGTGTCTGGAAAGATGCTGGTCCGCTGGGGGCTCAGCACTGCCAGCACCTTGAGCTTGCCGCTTTTGACATGGGGCAGCACCTCCAAAGCGTTCACCGCTACCAGCGGCAACTGGCCCCCCATCACGTCGGTGATCGCGGGGGCGCCGCCTTTGTAGGGAATGTGCTGCAGACTGACGCCCGCAGTCCGCTCAAACAGCTCTATGGCCATGTGCGGCGTCGAACCATTGCCGGGGGTCGCATAGGCTACGGTGCCGGGCTTGGCTTTGGCCGCAGCGACCATTCCGGCCAAATTGCCAAATGGTGCCGATGCGCCGGCAGCAATCACCACCGGGACCCGCCCCACCAGCGAGACCGCCGCCAGCTCACGCTCGGCGTCAAACGGGGCGGGCTGGAACAGCGCCATATTGGCCGCCAGGGCATTGGCGGCCAGCATCAGGGTATAGCCGTCTGCCGGGGCGTCGATGGTGGCCTTCACCGCAATATTGGTGGCTGCCCCAGGGCGGTTCTCCACAACCACCGGCTGCCCCATGCTGGCCGACATGCTTTGCCCTATCGCCCGGGCCACGGCATCCACCGCGCCACCGGCCGAATAGCCCACGATCAGCTTGATCGGCCGGGCTGGGTAGGTATCGGCCCACGACGGCAAGGCTGCGCCCGCCGCCACAGCCGCCATGCTGAAGCACCCCACAAACTTAAAAATAGACCGAATGGTGGGCATATATCGACTCCAATAGAAGGGGTTATGGGCTTATTGCGGTGTGCAAATGTGTCTCCCGGGCGCATTCTGGGCGTGTGTACAGTGCCGAATAAGCCGCCATGCACACTATCAGCTATTGCATAGCGGCATAACCAAGCCCGGCATTGAAGTGCGTCACGCAGCTTCAAATAGCTACTAAAATCATAGCTGCCTACGCATATTAATCAAGCGCCAAAGGCATTTTTAACTCCTATTATTGCCATGACCAACCCACGCCGACTTGTCCGATGCACCCGTTGGCTGGCCGCCTGCGTGCTGGCCAGCGGGGCCGTGGCCGTCCATGCCGTCAGCTTTGACGACGTCCAGCGCACCAAGGCCCAGGTCGCGGTGCCGCGCTGGCGGGATGCCGCGGCCCTCACCCGCCTGCTGCACGCCAACCCGCCCGACGCCGCCACCGCCGCCCAGTGGCAGCAGCTGGACGCGCAGACCGACCCGCAGGTGGGTAAAGCGCCGCTGGAGCAGGCGGGCAGCAGCCCTGCCCAACGCAGCGCCCACGCCAGCTGGCTGCGCTGGCGCGTGCTGGGCGAAAACGCCGACGCCCGCTATTCCTTTCTGTACGCCGCCCAGCTGGAGCAGATGCGCGACGCCAAAGGCGACTTCGACCAGGACGCCATCGTTTTCTACTTCCACGCCAAGTTGGCCCTGGCCATGGACGGCACGCGCTGCACCGACCGCAGCAAAGCCGAGCACCTGACCACCTGGTACGCCACCCAGGACGCAGCCCAACGGCTGGACCAGAAAGTCGCCCGCATGTCCTTGCCCGACAAGTCCGCCGCCATCCTGGAGGCCATTGCCATCGAAGACATGCTGGGCGAACGCCCCGCCCTGGGCTGGCTCTGCCCGCGCCGCGAAGGCACCCTGCCCCGCTACCTGCCTGACGCAGAGTGGCGCAAATACCGCACCGACCTGCTGGAGCAACTGGCACGGGATGCCACTCGAAATTTATAGAAAACAAGGCTCTACCGCATATGCCACGTGCACAAGCAGCTATCACATCCATAGCAATCAGCCTGGCCTGCACCCTGGCCGCAGCGCAACAGCCGCCTTCCATCCAACCCACCAGCGGACCGTGGGACGCGGGTGCCGGGTTTGCGTTCACCGCCAAGTCCACCAAAACCCGCCAGTCGCTCAGCGGCATCGCCTGCAATCTGGACAAGAACCAGCAACGCGTGTGCCTGATGGCGTTTGACGAAGGCGTGGAGGCACGTTTTGCCACCGTCTCCGGCCACGGCATGGCCCCGCACCCGGAGCCCGTGCTGCTGCGCCCCGACACGGGTGAGCTGGACGCCGAGGCAGCGGCCACCGACGGCCAGTTCTTCTACGTGACCGGCTCGCACTCGGCCAAGCGCAGCAACTGTGCCAGCAACCCGCACAGCCGCCACCTGCTGCGCTTTCGGGTAGACCCCGCCACGGGGCGGGCCCAGCGCACGGCCAATGGCGCACTGGTGGACTACGCCGATACCGGGCAGCTGTGGGCGACCATGCAGGCCCAGCCCGGACTGGCGGACTCCGTGGGCGAAGGCAAATGCCTGGGCACCCAGGGCGCGGGGCGCAACGGCGTCAACATCGAAGGCATGGCGGTGCGCGACGGGCGGCTGTACTTTGGCTTTCGCGGGCCGGTGCTGCAGGGCACGGCAGGCGTGCTGGCCGTGGATGCCGACGCCTTGTTCAACGGCGAAAGCGGCGCGAACGTCCACGCCAGTCTGACCCCGCTGGTGGTAGGGGCCGGGCGCGGCATCCGCGACATGGTGGCGGTCCAGCAAGGCTTTTTGGTGCTGGCCGGGCCGGACGATGACAAAGCCAGTGAGCAAGTGGGCTGGACGGTGCTGTGGTGGGACGGCAAGGCCAGCGCCAAAACCGTGGCGCCCCGCATTTTGGCGAGCCTGGACGTGAGCCACATCCAGCCGCGCCGTTGCGACAAAGAGACCAAACCCGAAGCCATCACCGTGCTGGCCGAGACGCCCCAGGCCTACCAGTTGCTGGTGCTGTCCGACGGCATGTGCGACGGCGGACCGCTGCTGTTTACGGTGGCGAAGTAAGGGCAGCCACCGACAGCTCGCCGCTGGCCAGTACCAGCCGCAGTTCGCGCGGACCTACCGTAAAAAACAGGGCAGCGCCATCGGCACTCAGGCGGGGTTCACCCTCCATCCAGTGGCTCCAACGGCCCTGCGCGGTGGGGGTGGGCAGGTCCAGCGCGGCGGCCAGTGCGTCCACGCTGTAGTGGGCCAGGCCCAAGCCCTGGGGGTCTATCAACACCAGTGCGTGCGCAGAGGGCAACGGCACCCATTCGTCCAGCAGCACCACAAAGCCCCGGTTGGTCACCACCGCGCTGCGCGGCCCCTGCGCATGGCGCAAGGCCAGCCGCCAGAGCGGGCGGCGCACGTCCGCATCCACCGCAAACAGCTCGGCCTGCGCAGGCTGGGCCGGATCGGGCACGGACAGCACCAGCAAGTAACGGCCAGACGGCGCGGTAAACAAACGCTGCAACGGGGGTGGACGGGGCGTTTCAGCCATGGGTTAACGCAAACAAGAAAAGTGGCAAGAGGTGTTTAAAAGCTTACTCAACGTATCAGCACGTAACTGTAACCCAGCACTTCACGCACGGCTATGCCCACAAACGCAGGCTTCCACCGCTAGCCCCCCCCTACAGCACAGGGCGTAGCGTCTCAGCCACATCGCGCAGCACGGGCAGCAGCTTGGTGACGAGCTGGTCGCCGGGGTACATCTGGCGCTGCACGGTGACGCTCAAGCCGTACTGGCAGCGGCCTTTGCGGTCTTTCAGCGGCACGGCCAGGCCGCCCAGGCCAAAGCTCAGGTACTGGTCGGCCTGCCAATAGCCCAGCGCACGGGCGGTCAATACGTTGGTACGGAATGTGGCGGGGTCGTCCACGGTGGAGCCGGTGAAGCTGGCGAAGTCGTGGCTGTCCACCCAGGCGTCCAGCGCCGCGTCGTCCAGCGCCGACAGCAGCGCAAACCCCTGCGCCACCACATGGGCTGGCACGCGCGCACCGGGATGAAAGCCGATGGAGATCAGCCGGGGTGCGTTGCTGCGTGCCAGGTAGACCACCTCGTGCCCGTCCAGCGAGGCCAGGTTGAAGGTCTCACCGCACTGCATCGACGCCCGCTGCAGGTAGGGCTGCACCAGCCGGGGGATACGCGCCCCGTCCAGAAAGGCCTGGCCCAGGCGCAGCACGCGCGGCAGCAGCCAGTAGTACTTGCCGTCGGTGGCGGCGTAGCCAAAGTGCACCAGGCTCAACAGGTAGCGCCGGGCGGCAGTGCGGGTGAGCCCGGCGTGCACGCCCGCCTCGGTGGCGGTCATGCGGGGGCGGTCGTCGGCAAAGGCTTCAATCACACGCAAACCTTTGCCCAGGCCTTCAATTAACAGCTTGCGGTCGATCAACGGAGTGTCTGTCATTTATTGGTGCTTACCCTATATACGGCTACTGAGTGTACGCCTGCGATCAATGAGTGATCGTGTTTACACAACAGACTATGGTGTATACGCAGCAAGCCGCCTACAGTCACGCACCCCCAACGGCATTGGCTAAATAGGCGTTTCTTTACTGTTGTCGGTGCAAACTTTTAAACAATAGCCCCTACAGGAGACCTTGATGGCAAAACCCAAAGAAAGTGACACCCACAACGGGAGTCAGTCCAAAAAAGCCACGGCCAGTGGCTGGATCGGCTCGGCGCTGGAGTACTACGACTTTTTCATCTACGCCACGGCGGCGGCGTTGATCTTCCCGCAAATCTTTTTCCCCAAAGGCGACCCCAAGACCGCCATCGTCGCCTCGCTGGCGACCTACGGCGTGGGTTATGTGGCGCGGCCGATTGGCGCGTTCTTTCTGGGCCACTGGGGCGACACCCATGGCCGTAAAAACGTGCTGATCATCTGCATGTTTCTGATGGGTTTTTCTACCGTGGCCGTGGGCCTGCTGCCGACCTATGAGCAGGTCGGCCTGTGGGCGCCTGCGCTGCTGGTGCTGCTGCGCCTGGTGCAAGGTTTTGCGGTGGCCGGAGAAATCTCCGGCGCCAGCTCGATGATTTTGGAACACGCGCCGTTTGGCCGCCGTGGCTTCTTCTCCAGCTTCACGCTGCAAGGTGTGCAGGCCGGGCAGATCATGGCGGCTGCCGTGTTCTTGCCGCTGGCGCACTTCATGCCCACCGAGCAGTTCAACAGCTGGGGCTGGCGCATTCCGTTCCTGTTGAGCGTCGTGGTCATCATCGCGGGCTACATCATCCGCCGCGAAGTGGACGAGACCCCCGCTTTCACCGAAGAAAGCAAAGACGGCGTGGTGCCCAAGGCCCCCATGGTGCAGGCCGTGCAAGAGAACTGGCGCGACATGCTGCGCGTGATGTGCTGCTCGCTGATGAACGTGATCCCCGTGGTCACCACCATCTTTGGTGCGGCCTACGCAGTGCAGCCCGGCTACGGCATCGGCTTTGAAAAAGACGTGTACCTGTGGATTCCGGTGCTGGGCAACATCGTGGCCGTGATGGTCATCCCCTTCGTCGGCAACCTGGCCGACAAGATTGGCCGCCGCCCTCCGATCATCATCGGTTCGCTGCTGGCCGGCTTGCTGTCCTTCGGCTACCTGTACGCCATCAGCATCCACAGCGTGCCCCTGGCCATCACCATGTCGCTGCTGATGTGGGGCGTGGTGTACCAAGGCTACAACGCCGTGTTCCCCAGCTTCTACCCTGAGATGTTCCCCACCAAGACCCGCGTCTCGGGCATGGCCATTTCGCAAAACCTGGGTACGCTGGTCACCGCCATGCTGCCTGCGCTGTTTGTGTCGGTCGCCCCCCCCGGTGCCGAGGGCATCCCGGTGATGGTCGGCTCCATCACCCTGGCCGTGACCGTGGTGGCCGCCATCGCCGCCTGGACCGCCCGCGAAACCTACCGCGTGAAGATGTCCGACCTGGGCAACGCCAACGCCGTGCCGGTGTCCAAAGCCGAATACGAAAAGGCCCGCGCCAAGGCCATGGCGAAGTAAACCGCCAGGAGCGCTTTGCTCCTGAATAAATAGCTGCTACCGCACATTCCGTGTGCTCTAGCAGCTTTTTTTATGCCTAAACCGCAGGGCGGACAAACCCTTTGGAAGCCTGCATCAGCTGCCGGGTGTACGGCTGGGCCACGCGGCTGGCGGCCAGGTCGGCGCAGGTGAGCTGCTCCACCGTCTGGCCACGTTGCATCACCAGCAGGCGCTGGCACAGGTGGGTGACCACGGCCAGGTCGTGGCTGACCAGGATGAAGCTCAAGCCCCGGCGGGCCCGCAGCGCCTCCAGCAGGTTCAGCACCTCGGCCTGCACAGAGGCGTCCAGCGCGGAGGTCGGTTCGTCCAGCAGCAGCACCTGCGGCTCCAAAATCAACGCCCGGGCAATGGCGATGCGCTGGCGCTGCCCGCCGGACAACTGGTGCGGGTAGCGAAAGCGAAAACCCTGGCCCAAGCCCACTTCGTCCAAGGCCTGCTCGATACGTTGCTGTTCGTCGCCCAGGCCGTGGATGGCCAGCGGCTCGGCCAGCAGGCGGTCTACCGTGTGGCGCGGGTGCAGCGAGCCATAGGGGTCCTGGAACACCATTTGCACCTGGCGGCGAAAGGCTTTGCTGCCGGGCAGGGCCGCCGACGCACCCTGCAGTTGCACCGTACCCGCCGATGGCACCAGCCCGCAGATGGCGCGCAGCACGGTGGATTTGCCCGAGCCGGACTCGCCCACGATGCCAAAGCTCTCGCCCGGCTGCACGGTAAAGCTGCTGTCGGCCACGGCGACAAAGCTGCCAAATTCGACACGCAGGTTTTGCACGTCCAAACCGATGGGCGCACTCATAAAGCCCATTCCGGCTTGCGGTCCAGCGTGGGCAGCGGGTGGCGGTCTGCGCCCAGTTGCGGCAGGCAGTTCAGCAGGCCCTGGGTGTAGGGGTGCTTTGCCTGCGCCAGGCCGCCTGCGGCCAGCTCTTCCACCACCCGCCCGGCGTACATCACCAGAATGCGGTCGCAAAAGGTGGACACCAGGCGCAAGTCGTGCGACACAAAAACCAGCCCCATGCCGCGCTGGCGCACCAGGCCATCCAAAATCGCCAGCACCTGCAGCTGCACGGTCACGTCCAGCGCCGAGGTGGGCTCGTCGGCAATCAGCACGTCGGGGTGGGCGATGAGCACCATGGCAATCATCGCGCGCTGGCCCATGCCGCCGGACACCTCGTGCGGGTACAGCCGGTAGACGCGGGCGGGGTCGTCGATCTGCACCTGCGCCAGCGCGGCCAGGGCTTGCTTTTTGGCATCACTGGCCGACACCTGGGTGTGGGCCCGCAGCACCTCGACGATCTGGTCGCCGATGCGCATTACCGGGTTGAGTGAATATTTGGGGTCTTGCAGCACCATGGCGATCTTGCCGCCGCGCAGTTGGCGGCGCTCTTGGGCGCTGCAGTGCAGCAGGTCGGTGCCGTTGAAGGCCAGCCTTTGGGCCGTCACCCGGCCACCCGCTGCGGTCAGGCCCAGAATCGCCCTGCCCGTCTGCGACTTGCCTGAGCCCGATTCGCCCACAATGCCCAGCCGCTCGCGCCCCAGCGTAAAGCTGACGCCGCGCACCACCTCGTTCCAGCCGCCATCGCGGTGGGGGAAGGCCACCCGCAGGTCATCCACCACCAACAGCGGCTCGGTCATTTCACGCCCTTCGGATCGAGCGCATCGCGCAGGCCGTCGCCCACCAGGTTAAACGCCAAGCTGACCAAAAATATCGCCGCGCCCGGTGCCGCCGCCACCCCCCACTGGTCCAGCACAAACTGGCGGCCGTTGGCGATCATCGCGCCCCATTCTGGCTGGGGCGGCTGCGCGCCCAGGCCCAGAAAACCCAGGCCCGCCGCCGTCAAGATGATGCCCGCCATGTCCAGCGTGACCCGCACGATGACCGACGACAGGCACAGCGGCATGATGTGGTGCAGCACGATGCGCCAGGGCGACGCGCCGATGAGCCGCACGGCCGCGATGTAGTCCGCCTGGCGGATGGTCAGCGTCTCGGCCCGGGCCATGCGCGCATACGGTGGCCAGGCGGTGATGGCAATGGCGATCACCGCGTTGCCTATGCCGGGGCCGAGCGCAGCCACAAAGGCCAGCGCCAGAATCAGCCGGGGAAAGGCCAAAAAAATGTCGGTGATGCGCATCAGCAGCGCGTCCACCCAGCCGCCCGCGTAGCCCGCCACCGTGCCCACCAGCAGGCCGATGGGCGCGGCCAGCACCGCCACCAACAGCACCACGTACAGGGTGGTGCGCGAGCCGAAGATGAGGCGCGACAAAATATCGCGCCCCTGGTCATCCGTCCCCAACCAAAACGGGCCGGACGGGGGCAACAGCCGCGTGGTGCGCAAATCCCCCACCGTGGGCGAATACGGGGCCAGCAGCGGCGCGAAGATCGCCACCAGCACCAGGGCTAGCACCATGCACAAGCCCAGCAAGGCCAGCCGGTCGCGCGCAAAGGCCCGCCAAATGCTGTAAGCCCGGCCCCAGGCGGCTTGGCGGCGAGAAGCCGGGCGGTCGCTCAACAACCAATCGTGGAGTGAGGTCGTCATCGCGTTCTAGGGTCGAGCAGCTTGTACAGCAGGTCCGACAGCAAATTCAGCCCAATAAACACCACGCCCACCACCACCGTACCACCCAGCACGGCGTGCATGTCGGCGTTTTGCAGTGAATTGGTGATGTACAGGCCCAGGCCGGGCCAGGCGAACACGGTTTCGGTCAGCACCGAGCCCTCCAGCAGGCCCGCGTACGACAGCACGATGACGGTGACCAGCGGCACCATCGCATTGCGCAGCGCGTGCCGCCAGATGATGCGCGCCTCGGACAAGCCCTTGGCCCGGGCGGCGACCACGTATTCCTGTGCCAGCTCGTGCAGCATGCAAGAGCGTGTCATGCGGCTGATGTAGGCCATGGAGTAAAAACCCAGCAGCGCGGCGGGCAGCGCCAGGTGCGACAGCACATTGGCAAACGCGTCCCACTGCCCGGCCAGGGCCGCGTCCAGCAGCAGCAGGCCGGACACGCTCGTCAGCGTAAATTCATAGGCCACGTCGATACGCCCCGGCCCGGCCACCCAGCCCAGCTTGGCGTAAAACAGCACCAAGCCCATCAGCCCCAGCCAGAAGATAGGCACCGAATAGCCCTTGAGCCCGATAACCCGCACCAGGTGGTCCGGCCAGCGGCCCCGCCGCACGGCGGCCCACACGCCCAGCGGCACGCCCAGGCCCACGCCGATCACAATGCCGCTGGTGGCCAGTTCCAGCGTGGCCGGAAAGGCGCGGCGAATGTCTTGCAGCACCGGGTTCGATGTCAGCACCGAGGTGCCCAGGTCGCCCTGCAGCACCCGCCCCAGGTAGCGGGCAAACTGCTGCCACAGCGGCAGGTTCAGCCCCATTTCTGCGCGCACACGGGCCACCACCTCGCCCGAGGCGTGGTCGCCCACCACGGCCAGCACCGGGTCGATGGGCATGGCCCGGCCAATGAAGAAGGTGACGGCCAGCAGCCCCAGGGTGGTCAGCAGCACGGCCAGCAGAAAGCGGCCGATGGCCAGCAGAGTACGGCGCAAGTGTTAGCGCTTGGAGACGTTGAACAGGTAGTCCGAGCCAAACGTGGGGCCCAGCTTCAGGCCATCCACATTGCTGCGCATACCGGCCACCTCGGTTTCCTGGTACAGCATGATGAAGGGGCTGGTCTTGCGGAATTCGGCCTGCATCTCTGCGTACAGGGCTTTGCGCTTGGCGGTGTCGCGCTCCAGCACGGCAGCGTCGGCCTTTTTGTTCAGCTCGGGTGCGCTCCAGGCATTGCGCCAAGCCAGAGACTTGTTTTTGGCGTCGTCGCTGTTGTCGGTGTTTTGCAAAAAGGTGGCGTTGGTGTGCGGGTCCCAGTAGTCGGTGCCCCACTGGCCGATGTACATGTCGTGGGTGCGGGCGCGGTATTTGGTCAGCACCTGTTTGCCGTCGCCGGGGATGATTTCAATCTCGATCCCGGCGCGCTTGGCGGTTTGCTGGAAGGCCTCGGTAATGCCCTGTACCGGCTGCGCGGTGCGCATGTCGATGGTGAGCTTGAAGCCATTGGGCACACCGGCCTTGGCCAGCAGCGCTTTGGCTTTGTCCACGTCCAGCTTGTAGGGCATGGCGGTGCTGGCCCCTAGCAGGCCCTGGGGCATGAAGTTTTGGTGGATGACACCGATGTTCTTCACCAGCGTGTCGCCAATGGCGGCGTAATCGACCAGCCATTTCAGGGCCTCGCGCACCTCGGGTTTGGCCAGGATCGGGTTCTTTTGGTTCAGGCTGATGTAGTAAACCGTGCCCTTGGGGGCCGAGGCGAATTTCAGCGCCTTGTTGCCGGCCAGCGCGGCGATGTCTTGCGGAGCCAGGTTGCGGGCCACGTCGATGTCGCCTTTTTCCAGCAGCAGGCGCTGGGTGGACGACTCTTTCAAATGCCGGTACACCACCCGCGCCATGGTGGATTGGGGGCCGTAGTACTGGGGGTTGCGCTCCAGCAGCACCACCTCGTTGGCACGCCACTCGCGCACTTGCAGCGGGCCAGACCCGGCGTAGTGGGTTTTGAGCCAGGCATAGCCCATGTCGCCCGCCACTTCGTGGGACAGCAGCAGTTTTTTATCGACCACGCTGCCCACGTCGGCGCTCAGGCAGTTCAGCACAAAGGACGGGGCGTAGGCTTTGTCGGTCTCCAACGTCAGCGTGAGGGGGCCGGTGGGCTTGATCTTGTCGCTGACATTGGTTTTGTTGAAGCCGAACTGGCCCAAGATGAAGGCCGGCCCTTTGTCCAGCAGCACCGCCCGCTGCAGGGAGAACACCACGTCTTCGGCGGCCAGCGGGTTGCCCGAGGCGAATTTCAGGCCCGGCTTGAGCACAAAGCTGTAGGTTTTGCCGTCGGCCGACACGCTCCACGACTGGGCCACGTCGGCCACCAGTTTGGACGGGTCGTTCACGTCCATGCGGACCAGCCGGTCGTAGGTATTGCCCATCAGCTCGCCGCCAGACAGCTCAAACACCTCGGCCGGGTCCAGCGAAATCAGGTCGTCGAACGCCATGGCCACCACCAGCGTGTCTTTGGGTGTGGCGGCCTGCGCGGCCCCCCAGGCCAAGATGGACGCCGACAGCGCCACCAGGGTGCGGCGGGTCAGCAAGGGGCAAATGCGCATGAAGTGGTCCTTTTTTTAAAAACGTTGCAAGTTTTATGGGCGAAAGCGCATGGGGCTCAGGTCGCCCAGCAAAGCGCTGTCGATCAAGCCGTGGTGCGGCTGGCGGGGCAGCGCGTAGTGCCACCACTCGTGCGGCAGGTGTTCAAAACCGGCGTTTTCCATGATTTGCAACAGCAGCAGCCGGTGGGCCTGGGCGGCCATCGACACCTGGGTGCTGAAGTGGTGCGACGCGCTGCCCATGTCGTCGAAGGCCGTGCCCATG
>CANFZJ010000054.1 GCA_947451445.1 Comamonadaceae bacterium | reverse complement strand
GTTCGATCCAGTCGGTGGGGCAGCCGTGGCTGAACTTGGCGATGGTTTCCAGGTTTTTGGATTCCTTGCGGTACAGCTCGGCACCGGTCCAGAACACGGTCTTGATGCCGTGCGCCACAGGGCTGTGCGGATCGTCTTTGGTTTCGCACTTGGCGTGGTGCTTACGGTGGATGGACACCCACTCCTTGGTCACCTGGCCGGTCGCCAGCCAAAGCCAGAAGCGGAAGAAATGGGCCGGCAGCGCGTGCAGGTCCATCGCCCGGTGCGCCTGGTGGCGGTGCAGGTAAATGGTGATGCTGGCAATGGTGATGTGGGTGGTGGCCAGCGTGTACAACACGATCTGCCACCAGGACAGGTTCAACAGTCCGTGCGCAAGCCAGTCAACGGCTGCATTCAACACAGCCCAATCGGGTAACAACATAGGGAGAGCCTCGTTTTTAGAATAGTCCAGCGGTTTAAAAAAAGCTGGACAGCCTTCGATTGTAGGATGAGCCCCCGGATTTACCTAGGGCCTTGTACCTACTGCCACACACTCGGGCGCGTTATTTCTTCTGCCAGACCGCCGCAAAAAAGCCGTCGGTGCCATGCCGGTGTGGCCACAGGCGCAAAAATTCGCCACCGGTCACCGGGCCGCTGCACAGGCTAGCCGCGTTGTCTACCTTCAGATGGGCCAGCAGTTCTGCCGTTTCAAGGGGGGCAAAGTCGGGGTTGGCCGCAGAAAACGCCAAGGCGATTTCTTCGTTTTCAGCCGGTAGCACGCTGCAGGTGGCGTAAACCAGACGGCCGCCGGGCTTCACCAGACGTGCGGCGCTTTGCAAAATAGCGGTTTGCTTGACGACCAGCTCTTCCACCGCCTTGGGCGACTGGCGCCATTTCAGGTCGGGGTTGCGGCGCAAGGTACCCAGGCCGGAACACGGCGCATCGACCAGCACGCGGTCGATCTTGCCCGACAGGCGTTTGACACGGTCATCGCGCTCGTGGGCAATCGCGGCAGGGTGCACGTTGGACAAACCGCTGCGCGCCAGCCGGGGCTTGAGCGCATCCAGCCGGTGGCCCGAGGTGTCAAACGCGTACAAGCGGCCGGTGCTGCGCATGGCCGCACCAATCGCCAGCGTCTTGCCGCCCGCGCCCGCGCAGAAGTCCACCACCATCTCGCCGCGCTTGGCGTCGAGCAGCAAGGCCAGCAGCTGCGAGCCTTCGTCTTGCACTTCAATCGCGCCGCGCACAAAGGCGTCCAGCTTGGTCAGCGCGGGTTTGTCGCTCAGGCGCAGGCCCATGGGCGAATACGGGGTGGCGACAGTTTTGATACCCACCTTGGCCAGCTCTTTTTGCACATCGTCGCGCTTGGCATTCAAGGCGTTGACGCGCAAATCCAGGCCAGCACCGTGGACCAGGCTGTCCACCAGCGGCCAGAACTCGCCCTGCAGCTGGTCTTTGAGTGGCTGCACCAGCCATTCGGGCAGGTTGTGGCGGTGGCGGTCCAGCAGGTCTTCGGCCTTCACCTGGTCGCAGTTTTCCAGCCAGGTTTTTTCCTGGTCGCTCAGGGCGGCGTACAGGAAGTCGCGCGGACCGTGGAAGCCCAAAATCGCCAGCCGACGCTCTTTGGAGCCGCTGCCCGAGGGCGCAAAGTGGTCAAACAACAGTTTTTTGCGCAAAACGGTGTAAACCGTTTCGGCCAGGGTGGCGCGCTCGCGTGGGCCCAACGAACGGTTGTCGCGGAAAAACCGCGAAACCACGGAGTCGGCAGGGTGCTCAAATCGGAGCGCTTGGCGGACGAGTTCTGAACACTCGTCAAGGAAGTCTTTAGGATGCATAGCCTCCATTGTCCCACGGCGCATTTTTTGAATACAAATCACCATGTCTGACGACACCCTCCCCCCACTCACCACCACCCCACCCGGCCGTTACCGGCACTACAAAGGCATGCTCTACGAAGTGCTGGACACCGTGCGGCACAGCGAGACACTGGAGCCGATGACCCTGTACCGAGCGCTGTACGGCGAACGGGGTCTGTGGGTACGCCCGGCGGACATGTTTGCAGAAGAAGTGCGCATCGACGGCGTGCGCCAGCCACGTTTTGCCCGCCTGCCCGACACGCCTATTGACTAAGAACGTGCCCTAAACCCGGGGCAGCGCCAGCGTCGCCACCAGCCCGGCAGTTGCGCCATTGCACAGCTCCAGTGTCCCCCCGTGGCGGCGCGCAATGTCCACGGCAATCGACAAACCCAGCCCGACACCGCCGTGGTGCCGGTTGCGCGACGCCTCCACCCGGTAAAACGGGGCCAGCACCTGGCGCAACTCGGCCTCGGGCAGGCCCGGCCCGGGGTCGTGGATTTCAATGCGCAGCTGCTGCGGGCTGTCCACCAGCTGGATATGCGCCGCACCGCCGTAGCGCACGGCGTTGTCCACCAGGTTGACGATGCAACGGCGCAGCGCCGATGCCTGGGCCGACAGCGGGGCAGCACTGCCACTGACGCGCACGCTGTGGCCGCAGGCCAGTTGGTCGTCGGCCAGGCTCTCGGCCAGGGCCTGCACGTCCAGCCGCACCCGCGCCTCCTCGTCCGCCGCACCGCGCAGGTAATCCAGCGTGGCGGTGATCATCTCGTCCATTTCCACAATGTCGCGCTGGAAGGCCCTGGCCTGCCCGGTATCTTCCAGGCATTCAACACGCAGCCGCAGCCGGGTCAACGGGGTCCGCAGGTCGTGCGACACCGCCGCCACAAAGCGGTCACGCTCGCGCAGCTGCTGCTGGATTTGCGCCTGCATCTGGTTAAAACCCCGGCTGGCCTCGCGGTATTCCAGCGGTCCGTGCTCCGGCAGCGGCGGCTGGTCGATGTCCTGGCCCAAGGCCTGGGCGGCGCGGGCCAATCGGCGAATGGGCTCGGACAACCAGCGTGCAGCGACCCAGGCGGCCACCACCAAAGCCCCCAGGCGCACCCCAATGTCCAGCCACATACCCGCAAAAAATGCGCTGGGCGGCTCGGGCGGCGGGTGGCGCATCGGCATCTCCATGCCGGGCGGTGGTGGCCCCATGTCCCACCCCGGCCCATGCGGACGCAACTCAAACATCATGGTCAGCGCCAGCACATGGCTGGCCAACACCGCCACCGACAACAGCAGTGCCAACCGGCCAAACAAGGTGGCTGGCAGCAGGCGGGCCAACAGACGCTTTGCGCGCGCCCCTAACTTGCATAGCTTCGACGGCAGAGCCGACCCGAAGCATGAAAGTTCTTTCACGTTGAGGTCTTACGCAGCGCCCCCTGTGTCGCCCTCTGGGCGCACAGAGGTGCTTGCGTATGTCCGGACGTTATTGTTGCCATGCGGGCTGGCCCTGCACCGAATGGGCCGTGAACATATAACCCGCACCGCGCACGGTCCGGATCAACGCAGGCGCGTCTGGTGACTCGCTCAACTTTTGCCGCAACCGCGACACCAGCAGGTCGATGCTGCGCTCAAACGCGTCCATGGCACGGCCCCGGGCCTGCGCCATCAACTGCTCGCGCGTCAACAGGCGGCGCGGTGTAGCCAAAAAGGTGGACAACAGCCGAAATTCGGCGTTGGACAAAGGCACGACCAGGCCCGACGGCGAGGTCAGCCGCCGCTCGTGCCGGTGCAAGGCCCAGCCGTCAAAATGCACCATCTCGCCCCCCACCTCCAGCGCAGTCTGGCCCGGTGGCGTATCGGTACGGCGCAGCACAGTGTTGATGCGTGCCACCAGCTCGCGCGGCTCAAACGGCTTGCTCATGTAGTCGTCGGCGCCCATCTCCAGGCCCAGCACCCGGTCATACGCGCTGTTGCAAGCCGTCAGCATGATGATTGGAATGCGTGACCGCTGGCGCAGCTCGCGCGTCAGCGCCAGGCCATCGGTACCGGGCAGCATCATGTCCATCACCACCAGGTCAATGGACTGCGCCGCCAGCTGCTGGCGCATGCTCGGGCCGTCATGGGCCGCATGGGCGCGAAACTTGAACCCCGACAGGTAGTTCTGCAGCAAACTGGTGATGCCGCTATCGTCGTCTACGACCAAAATTTGCTTGGCTGGGTGCATATGGTTCTTCATTGAAAGCAAAAGTGTAGGTAGCGCAAAATCCGGTCAAGACCGGAAATGGCATATTTTCCCACGTCTATTCCAGCTTTAAAACACGGTTGTGTACCAGGCTGGATACATTCCAGACAAACTCCGTTTACCCGAGCTCGGAAGAATCAAGGCACCACCCCGCCATGGCGCAACGCGGTGGCTCCCTTGCATGCCGCGCCCCAAAGGAAACCCCATGTCCAGCATCTCCAGCCTTAGCAACAGCAGCAACGGATGGGCTGCGTTGAGCGCGGCACGCGACGCCAACAAAGCCAAACTGTTCGCCAAAGTAGACACCGACGGCAGCGGCGGCGTAGATGCCACCGAGCTGCAAACGCTGATGGACAAAGTGTCCCAGCGCACCGGCGTCAGCAACAGCAACACATCCACCCAGCTGATGACCCAGCTGGACAAAAACGGCGACGGCAACCTGAACGCCGATGAGCTGGACAACGGCATCACCAGCATCGTGCAGCTGCCCAGCACCATGGAATTTGCCCAAACCCGCACCGACAGCAGCGGCGCTACCGGCAAGGCCGGGGACGACCTGTTCTCCAAGGTGGACAGCGACGGCAGCGGCGGTGTCAGCGCCAGCGAATTCAGCGCCCTGATGGACAAAATGTCCGCCAGCGGCGACACCAACGCCAGTGGAAGTAGCAGCAGCGACAAATTTACCAAGCTCGACACCGATGGCGACGGCAGCCTGACCCAGGCTGAATTCGACGCCGGGCGGCCCCAAGGTGCGGGCGGCCCCCAGGGTGCCGGTGGCCCGCCCCCCGGTGGCCCCCCACCGGCTTCTGCCAGCACCTCCAGCAGCGACAGCACGGTCTACGACCCGCTGGACACCAACAAAGACGGCATCGTCTCTGCCGCCGAAAAGGCGGCGGGAGCGGCCAGCGGTACCAGCGCCACCGACAGCACCCTGCAAGCCCTGCTCAAAGCCATCGACACCGACGCCGACGGCAAACTCAGCAGCAGCGAGGCCGACACCTTCGCCAAACAGGTCGCCACCGCCGTGGACACGCTGGAAAAAACCAGCACCACGGCGGACGCCAGCAGCAAAAAGATCGACCTGAACCAGCTGGCGCAGCAGATTTTGAAGCAGTACGCAGCGATTGCAGCGGGGCAGTCCAGCGTCACCACGGGCTCAACCGTCAGCGTGACGGCGTAGCACGGCTTGCTACTTAATTAATAGCTATCAGCGCACATTCCACGTGCGCTAGCAGCCTATTTGGCTTATAAAAAAGCGGGGGTCACTTTCCGCGCCGCACCCGCAGCAGCTCGTCCAGAATCAGGCATATCGCCCCCAGCGTGATCGCGCTGTCCGCCACGTTGAAGGCGGCGAAGTGCATGCCGCGCCAGTGGAAGTCCAGAAAGTCCACCACGTAGCTGTGCAGCACGCGGTCGATCACGTTGCCGATGGCGCCGCCCAGAATGCAGGCCATGGCGAAGGAAAACAGTTTTTGCCCGGCGTGCGAGCGCAACATCCAGACGATGAACACTGCCGCCGCCACGCCAATGCCGGTGAACAACCAACGCTGCCAGCCGCCCGAGTGGGCCAGAAACGAGAACGCCGCGCCGGTGTTGTGGGCCCGCACGATGTTGAAGAAGCTGGTCACCGGGGTGCTGTCGCCCAGCTGGTAGTAGCCCATGATCAGCACTTTGGTGAACTGGTCTGCGATCAGGATGATCAGCGCCAGGCCCAGCCAGGGCAGCAGGCTGGGCGCGGACTTGCCGAAGCTGGATTTACCGAAGCTGGGTTTGCCTTTGCTCGCCATTACGCCACCTTGCGGGTTTCGCCCGTGCCATGCAGATTGCTGTCGCAACGGCCACACAGGGTCGGGTGGGCGGCTATGCTGCCCACGTCGGGGCTGTAGTGCCAGCAGCGCTCGCATTTGGCATCAGAACTGGCCTTGGCGCTTATAAATAGGGCGTCACCAGCTACCAAAGTAATAGCAGAGGTGATAAAAACAAACTTCAGGTCCGCGCCCAGGCTGGACAGCAGGGCGTGGTCGTCGGCGGCCACGGTCAGCGCCACATTGGCTTGCAGGGACGAGCCCACCTGGCCGTCGGCGCGCAGCACTTCGATCTCTTTGTTCACCGCGTCGCGGATCTCGCGGATGCGGTTCCACTTGGGCCACAGCGCCGCATCGGCAGCGGGCAGCTCGGCATAGGTTTCCAAAAAGATGGACTCGCTGCTGCCAAAGATCTTCCACGCCTCTTCGGCCGTGAAGCTGAGGAACGGGGCCATCCAGCGCAGCATGGCGTGGGTGATGGTCGTTAGTGCGGTCTGGGCGCTGCGGCGGGCCAAGGACTTGGGGGCGGTGGTGTAGAGCCGGGCGTTCAGCACGTCCAGGTAGAACGAGCCCAAATCCTCCGAGCAATACACCTGCAGTTTGGCGACCACGGGGTGGAACTCATACACCTCGTAGTGCGCCAGGATGTCGGCCTGCAGCTGGGCCGCACGGCTCAGCGCATAGCGGTCGATTTCCAATAGCTGGTCGGCCGGCACCGCATCGGTGGCGGGGTTGAAGTCGCTGATATTGGCCAGCAAGAACTTCAGCGTGTTGCGGATGCGGCGGTAGGTGTCCACCACGCGGGCCAGGATCTTCGCATCGATGCCCAGGTCGCCCGAGTAGTCGGTGGAGGCGCACCACAGGCGGATGATCTCCGCGCCCATCTTGTCGCTGACCTCTTGCGGCGCGATCACATTGCCTTCGCTCTTGCTCATCTTGCGGCCACGGCCGTCCACGGTGAAGCCGTGGGTCAGCAGGCCCTTGTACGGCGCGTGGTCGTACATGGCGCAGGAGGTGAGCAGCGAGCTGTGGAACCAGCCGCGGTGCTGGTCGTGGCCTTCCAGATACAGGTCGGCCGGCCACTGCGATTGCGCTTTGTGGCTGGCGCGCAGCACGTGTTCGTGGGTGGTGCCGGAGTCGAACCACACGTCCAAAATGTCGTTGACCTTGGTGTAGTTTTCTGCATCGGCGCCGATGATGGATTCGGCCGTGGCCTTGCTCCAGGCTTCGACGCCGCCGGCCTGCACCATGGCCGCCGCTTGGTCCATGATGTCCATGGTGCGCGGGTGCAGCTCGCCGGTGGCGGTGTGGATGAAGAAGGGGAGGGGCACGCCCCAGTTGCGCTGGCGGCTGATGCACCAGTCGGGCCGGCCGGCGATCATGTCGCGCAGCCGGGTCTTGCCGTTTTCGGGGTAGAAGCTGGTTTCCTCAATGGCGTTCAAGGCCAGCTTGCGCAGGGTTTGCGGGGCTTTGTCCACGGTGAAGACGCCCTCGCCTTCGTCCATGCGGATGAACCACTGGGCCGCGGCCCGGTAGATCACCGGGGTTTTGTGCCGCCAGCAGTGCGGGTAGCTGTGGCTGATGGTCTCGGTGGCGAACAGGCGGCCATGTTCGCGCAGCGCGTCGATGACCAAGGGCGCAGCCTTCCAGATGTTCAGCCCGCCAAACAGCGGCAACTCGTCCACATAGCGGCCATTGCCTTGCACCGGGTTGAGGATGTCGTCGGCCTTGAAGCCGTTGGCCATGCAGGAGTTGAAATCTTCTACCCCGTAGGCGGGGGCGGAATGGACGATACCGGTACCGTCGTCGGCCGTGGCGTAGTCGGCCAGAAAGACCGGGCTCAGGCGCTGGTAGCCGGGGTCCACGTCATAAAAGGGGTGCTTGAAGTGGATCAGCGCCAGTTTTTCGCCCAGGGCGGTGGCCAGCACCGTGCCGGTCAGGGCAAAACGGGCCAAGGCCTTGTCGACCAGATCCTCGGCCAGCAGCAATATGCCGCGCTCGGTTTGCACCAGGGCGTAGGTCAGCGCGGGGTTCAGGTTCAGCGCCTGGTTGGCGGGGATGGTCCAGGCGGTGGTGGTCCAGATCACGGCAAAGGCAGGCTGGGCCAGCTTGTCCAGGCCGAAGGCGGCGGCCAGCCGGGTGGGCTCGGCGCATTCAAAACCCACATCCAGGGTTTGCGACTTTTTGTCGGCGTATTCGATCTCGAACTCGGCCAAGCTGGAGCCGCAGTCGAAGCACCAGTACACCGGTTTCAGGCCCCGGTACACAAAGCCGCGTTCCATGATGCGTTTGAGTGCGCGGATTTCATTGGCCTCGTTGCCGAAGTCCATGGTGCGGTACGGGTTGTCCCACTCGCCCAGCACGCCCAGGCGCTTGAAGTCGGCCATCTGCCCTGCGATCTGCTCGGTGGCAAAGGCACGGCTCTTGGCCTGCACTTCGTCGCGTGGCAGGTTGCGGCCGTGCAGCTTTTCAATCGCGTTTTCGATCGGCAGGCCGTGGCAGTCCCAGCCCGGCACGTAGGTGGCGTCCATGCCTTTGAGCAGCCGCGCCTTGACGATCATGTCCTTCAGGATTTTGTTGACGGCATGGCCGATGTGGATGTTGCCGTTGGCGTAGGGCGGGCCGTCGTGCAGCACAAACTTGGGCGCGCCTAGGCGGGAGTCGCGCAAACGTTTGTAGAGGCCCTTGTCTTCCCATTCTTTCACCCAGCCCGGCTCGCGCTTGGGCAGGTCGCCGCGCATCGGAAACGGGGTGTCGGGCAGGTTCAGGGTGCTGCGGTAGTCGGGGGCGGTGGTGTCGGTCATGGGATTTTGGCAATGGCACGTTGGGGACGCAGCCGCTGGGCGCAGGCTGCAAGATCGGATGGCCGCAGAGGCCTTGAGATCGTCTAAATTCGGTCGCGCGTTGTCTGGCGGCTGGTCTCTGCATGCAGGGCGAAGTACGCGCGTGCGTCGTCGCAGTCTTTGGCGATGCCGATTTGCAGGGCATCCAGACTGTCGTATTTCAATTCGTCATGCAATTTGTGCAGCAGTTCCACGCGGATGATTTTACCGTAGGCCCCCTCCGACCCCAGGCTGGCGGGCCAGTCCAGGCAGTGGGTTTCCAGCAGCACGCGGCCACCGTTCACGTCGCGAGCGTCCAGCGAGGGGCGGATGCCCAGGTTGGCCACGCCGACCAGCGGGGTCTCGCCCAGGCCATGCACCAGCACCGCGAAGATGCCGCTGGCAGCGGGTTTCCAGTGCGAAAAGCGCAGGTTCAGGGTGCGAAAGCCGTCGTCCGCGCCCGGCATGCTGGCCCCCAGCTGGCGGCCCAGCTTGCGCCCGTGTACCACGTGGCCGCTGATGCTGAACGGGCGGCCCAGCAGGCGGGCGGCCTCTTCCATCTGCCCCTGGCCCAAAGCGGCGCGTACGGCGGAGCTAGAGACGCGCAGGCCACGCACCTCGTAGCTGTTCATGCGGGCCACGTCAAAGCCCAACGTGTCTCCGGCGGCGTCCAGCATGGCGTAGTCACCCGCGCGCTTGGCCCCAAAGCGAAAGTCGTCGCCCACCAGCACGTAGCGCACGCCCATGCCGCGCACCAGCACGTCGTCGATGAAGGCCTGCGGGGTTTGGGCGGCAAAGGCGGCGTCAAACGGCAGCACCACCGCCTGGTCCACACCGCAGCGTTGCAGCTCGGTCAGCTTGTCGCGCAGGGTGGCGATGCGGGCCGGGGCCAGCGTGGGTTGTCCGGTGGCTTTGGCGAAATAGTCGCGTGGGTGCGGCTCAAAGGTCATCACGCAGCTGGGCACACCCCGGTGCCGGGCTTCATTGTTCAGCAGCGCCAGCATGGCCTGATGGCCCCGGTGCACGCCGTCAAAATTACCGATGGTCAGGGCGCAGGCAGGCGCGATGTCAGGATGGTGAAAGCCACGAAAAACCAGCATGTGTTGTTATCTTTTTGATAGCGTATTGCGCCCGTGTAATAAGCGCTGTCAGGCACATTGTCATAGAAACCCTGTATATTGTGACGCACAGGTAACTGCAATTCCCGTCATTGGTCCATCCATTGCGCTAGGAGGTGTGTGTGAAGGTCTTGAAGCTGTCAGCCCAAGGGCTGCCCCAGTCGTGGATATCGCTGGAGCAAGCCGTCGTGCACTACGCTGCCGAGGAGGTGCGCTGGGAGATGGGCGCGCAGGTGGCGGTGTTCCACGGCGGGCACAATGCCATCACGGGGGCGCAGTCCATCATCACCGTCAACAGCATCATCGGCACCCGGGGCGTGCCCAACATCAACCCGTTTGACCTGCGCCCCAGCCTGACCAACACCAAGCTGTTTGTGCGCGACCGCAATGTCTGCGCCTACTGCGGCAACCATTTCCATGAAGACGTGCTGACCCGCGAACACATCAAACCGCTGGGCCAAAAAGGGGCGGACACCTGGATGAACGTGGTCACCGCCTGCCGCGCCTGCAACCACCGCAAAAGCAACCGCACGCCCGAACAGGCCCATATGCCCCTGCTGTACACGCCCTACGTGCCCAGCCTGTGGGAGGATTTCATCCTGCGCAACCGCCGCATCCTGGCCGACCAGATGGAGTTTTTGATGGCCCACGTGCCCAAGTCGTCGCGGCTCTTAATTTAGACCCAGCTCCGCGCACAGCTTTTGCACCGTGGCCCGTAAATGGGCCACTTCTTCTTCCAGCGCGTCGATGCGGGCTTCCAGCCGCACATTGCCGCCACCCACAGCAGGGGCAGGCGCGTTCACATCCACCGGGCCACACAGCAAATGCGCCCAGCGCTGTTCACGTTCGCCCGGTGCACGCGGCAGCTTGACGACCAGCGGGCCGCCTTTTTCCTCGCTGCGCTCCAGCAGCTCGTCCAAAAAGCCCTCTACCGACGAGATGTCGGCAAACTTGTACCAGCGCTCGGTGTTCAGCCGCAGCTCGCCCGCGGTTTGCGGGCCGCGCAGCATCAACAGGCCCAGGATGACGCTGGACTGCTCCGGCACGCCGATGCCGCGCTGGAAGTTGTGCTCAAACCGCGTCACCCGACTGCCGCTGGACTCGCGCACCAGGGCCAGGTCTTTCAGCGGACCGATGGCGTCGGCCACCTCGGCCTCGGTCAGGTTCATGGTCGGCTCGCGGCTGGTCTTTTGGTTACAACCGGCCAGCAGCGTACTGAGCGACATGGGGTAACTGTCGGGCACGGTGCGGGCTTTTTCCATCAGCGTGGCGAGTACGCGGGCTTCGATTGCAGACAAGGTAGTAGTCACTGGGATAATTCCGCTAGTTATGAAAAACATTGTTATTTTGATCTCAGGCGGTGGCTCCAATATGGCGGCCATCGTGCGCACCGCGCAACGTGATGGCTGGGCGCAACGTTTCGACGCCAAAGTGGTGGCCGTCATCAGCAACAAGGCCAGCGCTGCCGGGCTGGACTTTGCCCGCGCCCAGGGCCTGGCCGCCGAGGTGGTGGAGCACAAAGCCTTCGCCACCGCGCCCGACCCGCGCGCCGCTTTTGATGCCGAACTAGCCCAGACCATCGACCGCCACCAGCCCGCGCTGGTGGTGCTGGCGGGCTTTATGCGCATCCTGACGCCGGGTTTTGTGGCGCGCTACGCCGGGCGGCTGGTCAACATCCACCCGTCTTTGCTGCCCGCGTTCACCGGGCTGAACACCTACCAGCGCGCGCTGGACGCCGGTTGCCGCTTCGCCGGGGCCACCGTGCACCAGGTGACTGCCGAGCTGGACCACGGCCCCATCCTGGGCCAGGCCGTAGTGCCGGTGCTGCCCGGCGACACCGCCCAGGCCCTGGCCGCGCGGGTGCTGACGCAGGAGCATTTGCTATACCCCCGGGTGGTGGCGGAGTTGCTACAAAAAATGTAGCTTGCGACGCAGGTGGTGATTGCGCTAGCGATCGATTTTGCGTGTAAATCGCTGGGATACTGTTGATGCCACCCGCATCCCTGGCCGGGTAGTGCGCCCGGCGGCGCAGTAACTTTCTTTTGCTTCGCCAAAAGAAAGTCACCAAAGAAAAGGCGAGCCGAAGTCGTTGCCCCTGCGCTGCGCTACGGGTACGCTGCGTTGCTCAGTCTGAGCGGGGTCTGGCTAAACTCGCCTTCGGCTCAGACAACGCCAGCCCTTATCCGCTCAGACTTCCGCTACTCGCCAACGCCACACGGCATGGGGGCGGACAGCCAAACAGCCAAATACCAAACAGCCCCTCACCCCAGCCCTCTCCCGCAAGCGGGCGAGGGAGTAAGGCAGGGGGCGCACCGGGCTCGCGCCCTAGGCGCAATGCGGCGCACAGCGCCGCCGATCCCGCGCCCGGGGTCCCCCTCTGCGTGCGCCTGGGATGCGTGCTTTTGGCGGGATCAGGAGTGCGCTTGTTTGAGCCGCAGGCGAGTTTGCGCACTCCCCCGCCAAAAGTGCGCAGCCCAGGTTGCCCGTAGCGAC
>CANFZJ010000053.1 GCA_947451445.1 Comamonadaceae bacterium | reverse complement strand
GGCCTTTGCCAAGGACGGCAAAAAGGTCTCTGGCTACACCGACACCGGCGTGACCCTGATCACCGACCACCCGCAAAAGGGTGTGGACAGCAAGGACACCAAGGTCGGCATGGACCTGTGCTGGGGCAACAAATAAGCCTGCCAGGCCTGTAACGTAGCCTGCCACGCAGGCGAACCGCTCTGGGGCACCCGTTGACACGGGTGCCCTATTCCCTTCCACCTTTTCCTAGAACCACCATGTCCAGCCTCAAAGAAAAACTACCCCCGATCGGCACACTAGGGCCTTTCATTGCCTTGCTGATCGCCATCGTCGTGTTTGCGACGCAAAACGAGCGCTTTTTATCGGCCACCAACTTTTCGCTGATCCTGCAACAGGTCATGGTGGTGGGCGTGATCGCCATCGGACAGACCCTGATTATTTTGACGGCCGGTATCGACCTGTCGTGCGGCATGGTGATGGCGCTGGGCGGCATCGTGATGACCAAGTTCGCCTCCGAGCTGGGCCTGCCCGCACCCATCGCCATTCTGTGCGGTATTGGGGTGACGGCGCTGTTTGGCCTGATCAACGGCCTGCTGGTGACACGCATCAAGCTCCCTCCCTTCATCGTCACGCTGGGCACGCTGAACATCGCGTTTGCCATTACCCAGCTGTACTCCAACGCGCAGACCATCTCTGACGTGCCCCCGCTGATGACCGCGTTGGGCGGCACCTTTTCCATCGGTAGCACCACCGTGGCCTATGGCACGGTGCTGATGCTGCTGTTGTACGCAGGCATTGCCTTCTATTTGCGTGAAACCGCTTCTGGCCGCCACGTGTACGCCGTGGGCAACAACCCCGAAGCCACCCGCCTGACCGGCATTCCCACCGAGCGCGTGCTGCTGGGCGTGTATGTGCTGGCCGGTGTGTTCTACGGTATTGCGTCGCTGCTGTCGGTGGCCCGTACCGGGGTGGGTGACCCGAACGCGGGCCAGACCGAGAACCTGGACGCCATCACCGCCGTGGTGCTGGGCGGCACCAGCCTGTTTGGCGGGCGCGGCATGATCATGGGCTCCCTCATCGGCGCCATCATCGTGGGTGTGCTGCGCAACGGCTTGACGCTGATGGGCGTGCAGTCGGTGTACCAAGTATTGATCACCGGTATTTTGGTGATTCTGGCGGTCGCTATCGACCAGTTGTCACGCAAAGGGGGTCGTTAATGTCTACCAATCCAAAAATTGTGATGCGGGCCACGGGCCTGGTGAAGCGCTACGGCCAGGTTACGGCGCTGGACGGCGCCGACCTGGAGCTGCGTGAAGGCGAGATTCTGGCTGTCATTGGCGACAACGGCGCCGGCAAGTCTTCGCTGATCAAATGCCTGTCCGGGGCCACTATTCCTGACGAAGGTGAGATCCAGCTGGACGGCAAGACCATTAACTTTCGTAGCCCGATGGACGCGCGCCAGGCCGGTATTGAAACCGTCTACCAAGACCTGGCCGTGGCAGCCGCCATGTCGATCTCGGAAAACCTGTTTCTGGGCCGCGAAATCCGCCGCCAGGGTTTTGCCGGCAACGTGCTGCGCATGCTGGACAAAAAGAAAATGCTGGACGAGAGCATCTCCCGCATGAAAGACCTGAAGGTCGGCATCCGTTCCATGACGCAGGCGGTGGAAACGCTGTCCGGCGGCCAGCGCCAGTGTGTAGCGGTGTCGCGTGCGGCAGCGTTTGCACAGCACGTGGTCATCATGGACGAGCCCACGGCCGCGCTGGGCGTGAAAGAAGGCAATATGGTGCTGGACCTGATCCGCCGGGTGCGCGACAAAGGCCTGTCCGTCATCTTGATCTCGCACAACATGCCGCACGTGTTCGAAATTGCCGACCGCATCCACGTGGCCCGGCTGGGCAAGCGTGGCTGTGTGTTGAACCCCCACAAGATCAGCATGGCCGACACGGTCGCGGTGATGACCGGCGCGCTGCGACCGGACGAACTGCCCGCCGAGTCGCTGGCGCACTAAGGTCAAAACATGCTGAAAGGAATCGACCCTCTGCTCACACCAGACCTGCTGAAGGTACTGGCCGAGATGGGCCACGACGACGCCGTGCTGCTGGCCGACGCCAATTTCACCGCCCTGCGCCTGGCGGCAGGCAAGCCTGTGCTGTATTTGCCCGGGGTAGGCATGCAGCGCGCGGTGCAGGCGGTCAGCTCGGTGCTGCCCCTGGCAGCCGACGTGGACAGCCCGGTGGCTTTCATGCAGGTATCGGGCACCACCGCGCCCTACCGCTCGGCCCTGCAGCGCGAGGTGCTGGAGCAGCTGCAACCCAGCCTACTACCCGGCCAGCAGGCCGAGTCCATCGAACGGTTTGCGTTTTATGAACGGGTCGCCAACGTCTACGCGATTGTGCTGACGGGCGAACTGCAGCCATTTGGCAACTTCATTTTGCGCAAAGGAGTCATCGGCGAAAATCTGCGGCCATGACTCCACTTCCACTTCAATCCGATATGTCGTTACTTCGCCTTGCCGTATGTCCATACTGTCTGCGGCTTCGCGCCTAATCTCGCATTGAAGTGAAAACGGAATGACTCCACCGCTTGCCCCCCCCATTCTGCGACCGCGCGGCTCCAACCATGTGGGGATGCGCCAGTTCAACGAACGGGTGGTACTGCAAGCCATTCGGCAAAACGGCAGCCTGCCCAAGGCCGACCTGGCCCGCCTCACCAGCCTGACGGCCCAGACCATCGGCCTGATCACCACCCGGCTGGAAGAAGACGGCCTGCTCATCCGCCACACACCGCTGCGCGGACGCATCGGCCAGCCATCGGTCCCCCTGGCACTGGACCCCGACGGCGCTTTTTCCATCGGCATCAAGGTCGGACGTCGCAACACCGACTGGCTGCTGGTGGACTTCACCGGCCAGGTGCGTCAACGCTTGACCATGGCCTACGCCTTTCCCGACGCAGCCACTTTGCTGCCCGCCCTCAAGCACAACCTGAACACCCTGCGCGACGCGCTGGGCCCGCTGCAGTCGCGGCTGGTCGGCATTGGCGTAGCCGCGCCCTTTCAGCTGGGCGGCTGGCACAAGATGCTGGGTCTGTCCGAGGGGCAATCAAGCAGTTGGAACGCGCTAGACCTGGGGGCAGCGGTGCAAGCCATGACCGAGCTGCCCGTCAGCTTTGCCAAAGACGCCAGCGCTGCCTGCGTGGCCGAGCTGGTGGCCGGGCGGGGCCGTGACCTGAAAACCTTTCTCTACCTGTTCATCGACACCTTTGTGGGCGGTGGCCTGGTCATCCACTCGCACCTGCACGGCGGCGTGCACGGCAACGCGGGGGCGGTGGCATCGCTGCCCATGCAATTGCCGCTCCAACCCGGCATGCCCCCCGAGCAACTGCTGGCCCACGCCTCGCTGTGGGAGCTGGAGCAACGTCTGCAAACCCACGGCCTGGACACCACGGCCGCCTATGACGAACGCGCCTTGCAGGCCCCTTTTGCAGAACACACCCAGGCCTGGGTGGTGCAAGCGGCCAGCGCCCTGGCCCATTGCGTGGTCAGCGGCACGGCGTTTCTGGACCTGGACGCGGTAGTGATCGATGGGTCGCTGTGCCGCCCCCTGCTGCAGCTGCTGCTGGAGCACACCCGCCAGGCCCTGGACGACTACAACTGGGAAGGCCTGTGGCGTACCCCACTGGTTGCTGGCAGCATTGGTTCGGACGCACGGGCGCTGGGCGGCGCACTGCTGCCGCTGCACGCCAACTTTGCACCCGACCGTGATTTGTTCCTTAAAACCAGTTAACGTGAAATAACTTTCATGCTTCGGGTCGGCTCCGCCGTCGAAGCCATGAAAGTTAAGCCAGCAAGCCCTGGCCCAAGGCCTGTTCCTCCAAAAAATCCAAAAACCGCCGCACTGCAGGCACCATGCCTCGGCGCGACGGAAACACCGCGTGAAACACCCCGGGCAGCGGTGCCCAACCGGGCAAGACCGGCAGCAGCTGGCCCGTGCGCAATTCGTCCGTGCACATATAGGCGGGCAACATCGACATGCCCACCCCGCCGAGCACGGCCAGCTTGAGCGTCAGCAAGTCGTCGGCCACCAAACGTGGCGGGTGCTGCAGCATATGTACGGCCCCCCCAGGCCCCTGCAGATGCCACACGGCGCGGCCGTCGGTAGCCGACATGCTGACCGAATCCAACCGGGCCAAATCGTCCACGCTGGTCGGCCGGCCTTGGCGCTCCAGCAACTGGGGGCTGGCGACCAACAATGAACACGTCAAACCCAGGTTCTTGACGACCAGGCTACCGCTGTCTTCGAGCGACGGGCGCACCCGCAAGGCCACGTCCACCCCCTCCTCGACCAAATCGACCACACGGTTACTCACCCGCATATCGACCTTCACGTGCGGATGCCGGGCCAGAAACAAGGGCAGCACGGTCCCCAGCGTGGTTTGTGCCAGCGTCACCGGGCAGGCCACGCGGATGGTGCCGCGCGGCTCGGTTTGCGCCTGGGCCACCGCCTCGGCAGCGGCATCGGCTGCGTCGCGCATGGCCATGCAGTGGCGGTGGTAGACCTCACCCACCTCGGTAAGGGATAGCTTGCGGGTGGTGCGTTGCAGCAGGCGCACGCCCAGCCGCGCCTCCAGCTCGGCCACCCGGCGCGACAAGCGTGACTTGGGCACACCCAGCGTCCGCCCGGCAGCAGCAAAACCGCCCCGCTCCACCACTTCGGCAAAGTAAGCCATGTCGTTTAAATCTTGCATGCCGGGGCTCCTTCGTCCTACCAGTAGAACGATGCATCACATTTTTACCCACTTATCACGTGATTGTGGAGCTGCGAAACTCTATCCATCGCCACATCAGTAGCTCTACGACCCCACCACACCATGAAATTGCTCCACATCGACTCCAGCATCCTGGGCTCCAACTCCGTCACCCGCACCCTTACCGCCCAAATCAGCGCGCAGTGGCAAGCCAGCCACCCCGGCACCACGGTCGAGCACCTGGACTTGGCCGTGGCCACGCCCAACCACTTGTCCGCTGAATCCCTGGGGTTCCGCATGCCCCCCATGGATGCGACCCTGACCCCAGCACAGCGCGCGGAAAACACCATCTCCGAACAACTGGTAGTGCAGTTCCTGGCTGCCGACACTATCGTGATCGGCGCTCCGCTGTACAACTTCACCATCCCCACCCAGCTCAAGGCCTGGATCGACCGCATCTGCCAGGCGGGCCGCACCTTCAAGTACACCGAAACCGGCCCTGTGGGTCTGGCCGGTGGCAAGACCGTGATCGTGGCCCTGGGCCGCGGCGGTGTGTACTCCGCCTCCGAAGGTGGCCGCGCGATGGAACACCAGGAAAGCTACCTGCGCGTGGTGTTCGGCTTTTTGGGCGTGACCGACGTGCGCTTTGTACGCGCCGAAGGCGTAGCGATGGGGCCAGATGCCAAAGCGGCGGCGCTGGCTTCCGCCACCAAAGAGATCGAGACCCTGGCAGCTTGAAGCTAGTTGCTACAAAATAAAGAGCTGCTTACGCTTATCTGGTAAGCGCAGGTAGCCTAAAACGCATATGACTATCGCCCCGGCTGCGCATACCGCTTTGCGTAATCCAGGGCCACGGTGTAGGTGTTCATCTGCACCTGCACTGTCTCTTCAATCCGCACACCGTAGCCCCCGGCCATCGCAAAAGCCAGCGGTACACGGCGCTGCCAGGCCCAATCGAACACCCTGCGGTCGCGGGCCTGCAGGCCGTCAAACGTGAGCTTGAGTCGGCCCAGCCGGTCGCCCTCGAAGGGGTCGGCCCCGGCTAGGTAGATCACCAGCCCCGGCGCAAAGCGCTGCGCCAGATGGTCCAGCGCTGTCTCCAGTGCCTCCATGTAGGCATCGTCACCGCAGCCGTCAGGCAAAGCAACGTCCAAGTCGCTGGCCTCCTTGCAGAACGGAAAGTTCTTATCGCCGTGCAGCGAGAGGGTAAAAACACTCGCATCGTTTTGAAAAATGTGTGCCGTTCCGTTACCTTGGTGCACATCCAAATCGACCACCGCCACCTGCAAAGGCTGGCGGTGGGTGCGTCCCCATTCGGCCTGCGCCACCCGCGCGGCCACTGCCGCATCGTTGAACACGCAAAACCCGCCGCCCTTGTCGGCCATGGCATGGTGGGTACCACCCGCCATATTGGCCGCCACACCGCTCGCCATCGCCGCCCGCACCGCCGCCACCGTGGCCCCGGCCGAGCGGCGCGACCGCTCCACCATCGCCTCGCTCCACGGAAAGCCAATCTCGCGCATCGCGGCGGGCTGCAATTGCTGGATGCTGCCGTCGGCCATGGCGCGGATATAAGCCGGGTGGTGTGCCAATGCCAGCTCGCCGTCGCTGGCCCGGGGCGCTTCGCGCATCTGCACCTGGGGCAGCTCGGCCGCCACCCGGTCGCGCAGCATGCGGTACTTGGCCATGGGGAAACGGTGGCCTGTAGGCAGCGGCAAAACGTAGTGGTCTGAGTAAAAAGCGTCCATGGCTGGATTGTGTCGTGTACATGGTTTTCCCAATGGGTAGAGTCGAATATCTAATATGCTGCAGTGCAACAAAAAGCTATTGCAAGCTGCAACGCCCTGCCTATAATTAAATCCATGCTGCACTGCAACATGAAACGGCACCCAGCCGGACACAGCGCAGTTGTTGAACCTTTTTTTATTAACTGGAGATATTTATATGCTGACCGCTGAACAAGTTCTGGCTTCCCACAAAGCAAACGTTGAAACCCTGTTTGGTCTGACCACCAAGGCTTTCGAAGGCGTTGAAAAGCTGGTTGAACTGAACCTGACCGCTTCCAAGACCGCCCTGTCTGAAGTGGCTGGCCACTCGCAAGCCGTTCTGAGCGTGAAAGACGCACAAGAACTGTTGGCTCTGCAAGCCAGCCTGCTGCAGCCTTTGGCTGAAAAGACCGCTGCTTACAGCCGTCACCTGTATGAAATCGCCCAAGGCACCAGCGCTGAGTTCGGCAAGGCCATCGAAGGCCAAACCGCTGAAGCACAAAAGAAGATGGCCGGTCTGATTGAGTCCGCCACCAAGAACGCACCTGCTGGTTCCGAGTCCGCTGTGGCCATGCTGAAAAGCACCGTGACCGCTGCCAACACCGCTTTTGAATCGGTTCAAAAGGCTGTCAAGCAAGCATCTGACGCTGCTGAAGCCAACTTCAAGGCTGTTGCAGCTACTGCTGTGACCGCTGCTGGCAACACCGCTGCTGCAGCCACCAAAAAGCGTTAATTTAAAAATTAACGTCTTATTTGAAGGGAGGCTCTGGCTTTTTGCCGAGCCCCGGTAGAGAATTGAGGCTCAGATTTTTTGAGCCTCAACAGTTGTCTCCTCGGGTCCTTTCGACGCCATCAGGCTCAGGGATCCCTTCCAAAGCCCCGTTTTCGGACGGGGCTTTTTTTTCGCCTGGACTCAGCGACTGTTATCGACTCTTCGCCAACATGGCGGCCCGCAGCTGGGGCAGCGCTTGCAGCATGGCGGCCCGGCCCGCCTCAATGGCGCGGCGGCGGGCGCTGAAGTCCGCGCTTTTCACGCCCAGCAAGGCCGGGCGCACCACCACGTCGGCGTCGCGCAGCTCAAAGGTGTTGATACTTTTGCCCATAATTGCAAATGTTTGTAACAAAACCTGCAGGGTATCGTTGGCCTGGTTGCCCTCGGGCGCACTGGAAATATCGACCGCCAACACCAGCTCGGCCCCCATCTGGCGGGCGTAGCGCACGGGCACGGGCGACACCAGGCCGCCGTCCACATATTCCTGCCCACCGATCTTGACCGGCTGGAACACCGCTGGCACGGCGCTGGATGCCCGCACCGCCGTGCCGGTGTCACCGCGCTGGAACAGCACCGCCTCGCCGCTGTGCAGGTCGGTGGCCACAATGCCCAGCGGCAACGGCATCAGCTCCAGCGGACGGTTGGCGACCTGGGCGTTGACATAGCGGGCCAACGCGTCACCCCGCAGCACGCCCCGGTTGAACAGGGGCAGTGTCCAGTCGGTAAACGCGGCCTCTTCCATGGTTTCGGCTACCTGCTGCAGCTGGGCGCCGGTTTTGCCGCTGGCGTACAGCGATGCCACCAGGCTGCCCGCCGAGGTGCCCACCACCAGGTCAGGGCGGATACCGGCCTCCTCCAGCACCTGCAACACACCCACATGGGCAAAGCCCCGCGCCGCGCCGCCACCCAGCGCCAGGCCCATACGGGGCAGGCGCTTGGTGGCGGGTGGGTTGGCCGTGGGAGGGTTGGCGGGCTCGGTCGGCGCAGTCGCGCAGCCCGCCAGAAAAGCAGCCGCCAGCGCGACGGAAAGAGTCCGCAAAGGGCTGCGAAAAATCATGGAGAGTGGGAGATATGCCATAGGTACCGTATTTTCTCCCACCGCAAGAACGCCCTATTTGCTACAAAAAAAAGAGCTGCTAGCGCATATTGAATATGCACTAGCAGCCCTTTTTATCTATAAAACTAGGCTGTCTTTTTAGAGCCCATCACTTTCAGTACCCGGGGCAGTACCAGTACCGACAGCACCACCACCAGCAGCGTCAGCGACATCGGGCGCTCCAGGAAGATGGTCCATTTGCCTTCGCCAATCGACAGTGCGTTGCGCATCTGCGCCTCGGCCAACGGGCCCAGGATCATGCCCACCACGACCGGTGCGGTCGGAAAGTCAAACCGGCGCATCACCACACCCAGCAGGCCAATGCCGTACAGCAGCACCAGGTCGAACGCGCTTTGGCGCATACCGTAGACACCCACCGTGGCGAAGATCAAGATGCCGGCGTACAGCTGGGGCTTGGGGATCTTCAGCAGCTTGACCCACAGGCCGACCAGCGGCAGGTTCAAGATCAGCAGCATCACATTGCCGATGTACAGCGAAGCGATCAGCGCCCAGACCAGGTTGGCGTTGGTGTCGAACAGCTGCGGACCAGGCTGGATGCCGTAGTTCTGGAACGCACCGAGCAAAATGGCCGCCGTGTTCGAGGTGGGGATGCCCAGCGTCAGCAGCGGGATCAGCGTGGCAGTGATGGCTGCGTTGTTGGCCGCCTCGGGGCCCGCCACGCCTTCAATCGCGCCCGTGGTGCCAAACTCTTCTGGGTGCTTGGAGATCTTTTTCTCCACTGCGTAGCTCAGAAAGGTCGGGATCTCGCTGCCGCCCGCCGGAATGGTGCCGAACGGGAAACCAATGAAGGTAGCACGCAGCCAGGCAGGCCAGGAACGCTTCCACTCGGGACCGGTCATGTGCACCTTGCTCATCGGGTTGGCGGTTTCTACCGTGCGGCCCTCGAACATCACGTTGTACAGCGCCTCGCTCACGGCAAACAGGCCCACGGCGATCAGCACCACCTCCAGCCCGTCCATCAGCTCGGACACGCCACCCGTGTAGCGTGCTGCACCGGTCAGCTGGTCCAGCCCGACCAGGCCCATGGCCAAGCCGATGAACAGCGAAGTCAGCCCACGCACCGTGCTTTTGCCCAGCACCGCACTCACCGTGGTGAAGGCCAGCAGCATCAGCATGAAGTATTCCGGCGGGCCCAGGCGAATAGCGTAGGTGGCGACCAGCGGCGCAAACAGCGTGACCAGCACGGTGGCGATGGTGCCCGCCACGAACGAGCCGATGGCCGCTGTCGCCAGCGCCGCACCCGCCCGGCCGTTCTTGGCCATCTTGTTGCCCTCCATGGCGGTGACCATGGAGCCGGATTCACCCGGTGTGTTCAGCAGGATGGAAGTGGTGGAGCCACCGTACATCGCGCCATAGTAGATACCGGCAAAGAAGATCATCGACGCCGTGGCTTCGACCTTGACGGTAATCGGCAGCAGCATGGCCACCGCCGTAGCCGGGCCAATGCCGGGCAGTACACCAATGGCCGTCCCCAGGGTGCAGCCCAGCAGCGCCCAGAGCAGGTTGACCGGGGTACCCGCAGTGGCAAAACCCTGTAGGAGTAGGTTCCAGACATCCATCACAGCCATCCCGTTTTCGTCAGTCCCGGCAAATTAATTGCCAGCAATTGGGTAAACATCCAGTACACCGGGGCGGCAATGGCAAAGCCCACTGCGGCGTCCACGGCCCATGCGCGCAGGCCCAGGTCCAGCTTGCCCTCGGCGGCTTTGAAGCCGCGCACGGCCAGCACAAAGCACAGCGTGCAGCTCAAAATGAAACCGATGGTGGTGATCAGCGCGGCGTTGGCCAGAATGCCCACCGACACCCACACAAAAGCGGGCCAATCGGCCTGCTCACCGCCCGACGCCTCTTCCATGAAGCGAAAGCCGCCCGACCGGGATTCCCAGAGCAGAAATGCCCCCAGCAGGCTCAACGCAGCCCCGACCACCCAGGGCAAAAAGTTGGGGCCCACGCCTGCGTAACCGGCATCGGACGAAATGCCCAAAGCCCCCACGGCAATCGCGATCCCCAACCCCAGCGTACCCACACCAATCAAGGTCTGGGTTGTTTTGACAGACATGCCCATGGACTTACACCATGCCCGACTTGACCATGGTGGCGCGCAAGCTGGCAAAGTCGTCATCGACAAACTTCTCAAAATCCGCGCCCGTCAGCACTGCCGGGGTCCAGTTGTTCTTTTCGATAGCTTCGGTCCAGGCTTTGGACTTGGTGGCTTTGACGATGATGTCGATCAAGGCCTTGCGCTGCTCCGGCGTGATGCCGCCCGCGCCGTACACGCCGCGCCAGTTGCCGATCTCGACGTTGATGCCCTGCTCTTTCAGGGTCGGAATATCCACGCCCGCCAGGCGTTTGCCCGAAGTCATGGCCAGCGCCTTCATCTTGCCGGTCTTGATGTATTCGGAGAACTCGCTCAGGCCGCTACCGCCCACGGTAACGTTGCCGCCCAGAATGGCCGCCGTGGCCTCACCGCCGCCCCGGAAGGCCACGTAGTTGATCTTGGACGGGTCCACACCCGCGTCGCGGGCGATCATGGCGGCCGCGATGTGCTCGGTGGAACCGCGTGAACCGCCGCCCCACTTGATGCTGCCAGGGTCTTTCTTGAGCTGGTCGATGACTTCCTTCATGCTCTTGTACGGCGAGTTGGCGGGCAGCACGAACACGTTGTACTCGGTGGTCAAGCGGGCCAGCGGGGTGGCTTGCGACAGGTTGACCGGTGGCTTGCCGGTAATGATGCCGCCCAGCATGACCGCGCCCATCACCATCACCGCATTCGGGTCGCCCTTGCTGCCGTTGACAAACTGGGCCAGGCCCAGCGCGCCCGCCGCACCGCCCTTGTTGTCGTAGCTGACCGAGTCGGCCACCTGGGCGTCGGCCATGGCCTTGCCCAAAGCCCGGCCCGTGGTGTCCCAACCGCCGCCAGGATTCGCTGGAATCATCATCTTGATATTGGTGCTGGCATGGGCCGACAGGGGCAGCACACCGGTTGCAGCCAAGGCCGCCAAAGATTTCAAAAAGGCATCACGACGCATCGCAGTCTCCTGGTAATTAAAAGTACCTGTCGATGATGCGGGGAAAATCTGTCGGTTTGCTGTCGAAACGTATTAGGGAAAGTGCGGAGAGGCAGAACGCTACAGGGCGCTTCTATAAATTCAATTTTCGGGATGCAGAGTGAGGCGCCCGGAGCGCAGGACACCGGAATGCACTTCAGTGCATGAGGATTCCGAGCACCGCGCAACGAAGCTATGCGCCCGACAATTGGATTTATAGAAGTGCCCTACATTCTTGGCCATGAGACTACTTCTGGTTGAAGACGACCCCGCCATGCAAACCACCCTCACCCGCACGCTGGAGCGGCGCGGCATACGGGTGCAAGCCTGCGGCGATGGCCGCGAGGCGCTGGCCCTGTGGCTGGCCGCACCACCCGACGTGGTACTGCTGGACCTGTCGCTGCCCGGCATGGACGGCCTGCAGGTGCTGGCCGCCGTGCGCAAGGCCGGGCTGCGCACCCCCGTGCTGGTGCTGACTGCGCGCGGCACCGTGGGCGACCGGGTACTGGGCCTGAACACCGGGGCCGACGACTACCTGCCCAAACCCTTCGACCTGGACGAGCTGGAAGCCCGCGTGCGCGCCCTGGCCCGGCGCGGCGCCGACACCGCCGACCTTGACGACAAATCAGGCCCCAGCGCAATCGTGGTGGGCGCAATACGCTATGAAAAAGAGAGCGGCGCCATCTACCACCGGGACCAACCCATGGACCTGAGCCCGCGCGAACTGGCCCTGCTGCGCCCGCTGCTGGCCCAACCCGGCCAGGCCGTCACCAAAGAGCGGCTGTTCGAGCTGGTCTTTCCCGGCGCACAAGAAGTGCAGTACGAAGCGATTGAAGTCGTGGCTTATCGGCTGCGCAAAAAGCTGGCCGCCACCGGTGTGCGGCTGATGACGCTGCGCGGGCTAGGCTATTTGCTGAAAGCCGATACGTGAGCAGAACCCGCTCGCTGCGCCGCACCCTGCTGCTGGGCATCTTGCTGCCCGTCATCGCCGTGCTG
>CANFZJ010000052.1 GCA_947451445.1 Comamonadaceae bacterium | reverse complement strand
GCGCTTGCAGGCCTTGCAAAAACAACCCTAAAAACCGCAGCTCCTTTGGAGTTGCCTCTGGCGCTCCAAAGGAGCTGCGGTTTTTAGGACAACAGGAGACACGCTTGATGCACACCACCACCCACCGCCATTTTTTCACCCATGCCGTCGGGGCACTGGCCCTATGCAGCGGCCTCGCCCTGGCGCAAGCGCCCACCGCAGGGCGGGTCTACGTGTCCAGCGAGAAGGACAACCAGATCACTGTGTTTGATACGGCGGGACAGCGTCTGTCGGCAATCAAAGTGTGCCAGCGGCCACGCCACATGGCGTTCAACGCCAGCCACAGCCAGATTTACGTGTCCTGTGGCGACAGCAACCAGATGGGGCTGGTCGATGTGGCCAGCGGCACCCTGCGCGGCACCATTCCGCTAGGCGACAGCCCGGAGATGTTCGACCTGAGCCCCGACGGCAAAACCGCCTACGTGACCATCGAGGAAGAAAGCGGCATCTCGGCCTACGACCTGGCCAGCAAGGCCAAGCTGTTCGACGTGAAGACCGGCGGCCAGCCTGAGGGCATTCTGGTGCTGCCCGATGGCCAACATGCCTACGTCACGTCCGAGGTCGCCAACCTGGTCCATCTGGTGGACCTGGTGCAGCACAAGGTGGTGAAGAACATCCGCGTGGGCAAACGGCCGCGCCGCTTTGTGCTGGCAGCGAACGGCAAAGAGCTGTGGGTCAGCAACGAGCTGGGGGCCAGCGTCAGCGTCCTCAACACCGACGACAACAGCGTCAAGACCAGCGTGAATTTCGCCATCAAAGGCATGCGCGCGGCCGACATCACCCCCGTCGGCATGGCCCTGAGCCCGGACGGCAAGACGGTCTGGGTCGGCCTGGGCCGGGCCAACCACGTGGTGGCGGTAGACGTGGCCAGCCACGCGGTGCAGCAGCCGGTGCTGGTGGGCAAACGCGCCTGGGGGCTCACCTTTCACCCCAACGGCCAAACCCTGTATGTCGCCAATGGACTGTCGGACGACATGACCCTGGTAGACACCGCCAGCGGCAAAGCCCTGCGCACCGTGCCGGCGGGCCGGGTGCCGCACAGCGTGCTGGTGCAACCCTGATGCGCGCGCTGCTGTTGTGCAGCCTAGTCTGCCTTGCCAGCCTGGCGCAGGCAGCCCCGCAGAACATCACCGTGGCGGTGGTTTCGTTGGCCAGCGACGCCCGCTACGCGCCGCGCCGCATGGAGCGGGCCTACCCCGGCCACCCGCAAGGCCGGGCGCTGGACGGGGCCCGGCTGGCAGCCGACGACGCCGCCATGGAGCTGGACGCGGTGGGCCTGGCGCTGACGGTGCGCGACGTGGTGCTGCCCGACCTGCAGGCCCTGCCCAAGGCCTTGGCTGCGCTGAAGGCCCAGCATGTGCAGCACGTGCTGGCCGACCTGCCCAGCGCCGAGCTGCGCCAGCTGGTGCAAACCGCGCCCGCCGCACTGGGCGGGGCCATGGTGTTCAACACCGGGCTGGACGACGACGCCCTGCGTGCCGACCAGTGCGCCCCCGCGCTGCTGCACACCTACCCCAGCCGGCAGATGTTCAGCGACGCGCTGGCCCAGTACCTAGCGGCCCGCTCCTGGCGCAAGCTGCTGGTGCTGCAGGGGTCGCTGCCCGGCGACCAGCTGCAGGCCGACGCCTTGCAGCGCTCGGCCCGCCGCTACGGCTTGACGCTGGTGCAAACCCGGCCCTTCAAACTGTCTACCGATCCGCGCGACCGCGATCTGGCCAACACCCGTCTGCTGACCAGCGACCGTGAACACGAGGTGGTGGCAGTGCTGGACAGCCAGGGCGAATTTGCCCGCACGCTGCCCTATGCCACCCAGTGGCCGCGCCCGGTGGTGGGGGCCAATGGCTTGGTGGTGCAGGCCTGGCACCCGCAGTGGGAGCGCAGCGGCGGGCCGCAAATCTCGCGTGGCTTTCAGCGTCTGGCGCACCGCCCCATGCAAAGCGCCGACTGGGCCGCTTGGGTGGCGGTGAAGGCGGTGGCGGCGGTGCTGGTCGAAGCCCCCCAGGCGGGCATTGCCCAGCAGCTCAAGGCGTTGCGCAGCGGTACGGTGTTTGTCGATGGATTCAAAGGCCCCCGGCTGTCGTTTCGGCCCTGGGACGGGCAGCTGCGCCAGCCGCTGTTCATCAGCCACGTGGACGGCGTGGTGGGCATTGCCCCGCTGGACGGCGTGCTGCACCCCACCGAGTTGCTGGACACCCTGGGCATGGACGAGAAGGAGAGCAAATGCCGGTAGCTTTCCCCTTGCATTTGGCCCGCGCCCTGCGCGCCGTGGTGGGCCGCGAAATCAACAAGTTCCTGCGCCAGCCGTCGCGGCTGGGCTCGGCCCTGGTGCGGCCGCTGCTGTGGCTGGTGGTGTTCTCGGCCGGGTTCCACAACGTGTTTGGCGTGGCCATCGTGCCGCCATATGACACCTATGTGGACTACCCGGTCTACATGCTGCCGGGGCTGCTGGGCATGGTGGCGCTGTTCAACGGCATGCAAAGCTCTTTGTCCATGGTGTACGACCGCGAGATGGGGGTGATGCGCCTGCTGCTGACGGCCCCGTTGCCGCGCGGCTGGCTGCTGGCCTTCAAGCTGCTGGGCGGCACCAGCCTGTCGGTGCTGCAAATGCTCGTGTTTGTGGCCGTGGCGGCCTGCCTGGGGACGCGGGTGGACTGGCAGCACCTGCCGCTGCTGTTGCTGGCGATGGTGGCGGCTGCCACGCTGCTGGCGGCCCTGGGCTTGGTGCTGTCGGTCTACATCCAGCAGCTGGAGAACTTTGCCGGGACCATGAACTTTGTGGTGTTCCCCATGTTCTTTATCAGCCCCGCCCTGTACCCGCTGTGGAAGCTGGAAGAGTCCGGTGCCTGGTGGCTGCTGCTGCTGGCCCAGTGGAACCCGTTCACCTACGCGGTAGAGGCCCTGCGCTTTGCCTCTGTGGGCCAGTTTCACCCGCTGGCCTGGGCGGTGTTGCTGCTGGGTACGGCGGTGTTTTTTGGCCTGGCCTGGTGGGGCTACGACCCGCAGCGCGGTTGGGTTAAAAAGCGAGGTGCTATTTAAAGAATAGCTGCTTGCGCAGGTGGAATATGCGCTAGAGGCTGTTTTGGCTAGTATTCCCGTGCAGACGGGACTAGCGGGCCATTATTTCTGCGCCAGCACCCATTTGGCCAGGGTGGCCAGGTCGGCATTGCTCAGGTTGGCCTGTGGCGGCATGGCGATGCGCTTGCTCCATTTGCCGGACGAGCCGTTGCGGATGCTTTGTGCCAGCGTGGCGGCGGCGTCTTTGTCGCCTGCGTATTTGCTGGCCACGTCCTGGAACGCGGGGCCGACAATTTTCTCGGCCATGGCGTGGCACGACAGGCAGCCGCTGGCTTTGGCCAGGTCCAGGGCGGCCGCGGCGGGCGCATCGGCGGCGTGGCTGAGGCCGCAGGCGGCGAGGAGGAGGGTGGGGGCAAAGGTGGAGAGTCGCATGGTGTGCTCGGGCTGAAGTGGATGGAATGGGGGAAGAAAACAAGGGCGAAAAAAAGGGCCCGTCTGGCAAGACTGGCCCTGCGCTGCGGGCTGTTTAGCCCTTCTTCATCAGCTTGAAGGTCCAGACCGAGCCGCCTTGTTCCAGCAGGTTGATCTTTTTGGCCACTTCACCGCCCCACAGCGGCACGGCACCACCCCAGCCAGAGACGACGCTGACGTACTGCTCGCCACCTTCGGACCAGGTGATGGGCGGGGCGACGATGCCCGAGCCGGTCTGGAACTGCCAGACCACCTTGCCGGTCTTGGCGTCGGCGGCTTTCAGGAAGCCTTCGGGCGTACCCCAGAACACCAGGTCGCCGGCGGTGGTCAGCACACCACCCCAGAGCGGCGCGTTGTTTTTGACTTCCCAGGCCACTTTGCCGGTCTTCGGGTCGATGGCGCGCAGCGAGCCGATGTGGTCTTCAAACAGCGGCTTGATGGTGAAGCCCGCGCCCAGGAAGGCGCCGCCCTTTTTGTAGGCCACGGGTTCGTTCCAGATGTCCATGCCCCATTCGTTGGTGGGCACGTAGAACAGCTGGGATTTGGGGCTGTAGGCCATGGGCATCTGGTTCTTGCCGCCCAAAAAGCCGGGCGCGGCAAACGCGGTTTTGCCTTTGGTGCCGTCGGCACCGGGGGCGGTGGGGTCGCCCGGGCGGCTTTCTTCGATGTAGTTGGGGCGGCCGGTCTTCAGGTCGATGCTGCTGGCCCAGGTGATTTTTTTGACGAACGGAAAGGCGTTCACCAGCTTGCCGGTGGTGGCGTCGTTGATGTAGAAGAAGCCGTTGCGGTCGGCCTTGGCCCCCATGCGTTTGCCGTCCATGTCAAAGGTAACGAACTCGTTCACGCCGTCGTAGTCCCAGCCGTCGTTCGGGGTGCTTTGGTAGTGCCAGACGATCTTGCCGGTCTTCACGTCGATGGCCACGGTGGAGGCGGAGTACAGGTTGTCGCCCTTGCGCACATGGCTGTTCCAGGGGCCGGGGTTGCCGGTGCCAAAGTAGGCCAGGCCGGTCTTGGCGTCATAGGTGCCGCCCAGCCAGGTGGCTGCGCCGCCGGTCTTCCAGGTTTCACCCGGCCAGGTGGCGTTGGTGGTGCCGGTGATGCCGTTGTCTTTGCCGTTCAGCGTGCCCATGTGGCCCTCAACGGTGGGGCGGCTCCAGACCAGTTTGCCGGTCAGCGGGTCGCGCGCTTCGACGCGGCCCACGACGCCAAACTCACCGCCGGACACGCCGGTCAGCAGCAGGCCGTCGGCGATCAGCGGGGCGGCGGTGTTGCTGTAGCCCGCGCTGTAGTCGTCGATCTTTTCCTTCCACACCACTTTGCCGGTGTTCTGGTCCAGCGCCACCAGCTGTGCGTCCAGCGTGCTGTAGATCACCAGGTTGCCAAACAGGGCGGCGCCCCGGTTCACCACGTCGCAGCAGGGCATGATGCCTTCGGGCAGGCGGTGCTCGTACTTCCACAGCTTCTGGCCGGTTTTCACGTCCAGCGCGAAGATGCGCGAATAGGAGGCGGTGACGAACATCTTGCCGTTGTAGACCAGCGGCTGCGACTCTTGGCCGCGCTGTTTTTCACCGCCAAACGACATCGACCAGATGGGGGCCAGCCGGCCGACGGTGCTGGTGTTGATCTCTGTCAAGGTGGAATGCCGTTGGCCCTGGGTGCCCATGCCCCAGCTCAGTACGTCATTCGTGGTTTGGGCGTCGTTGGTAACCATGGCGTCGGTCACTTGCGCGCCAGCCTGGGCGGCGGCTAGGGTGACGAGAAGGCTGATGAGGGTGCGTTTCACAGTGTTGTCTCCTGCTTGTTATGGGGATGGGGTGAGGGAACGGATGCGGCCCAGCGGTGTGCGTGGCCACCCGCTAAAAATGGCAACTTTTGTGCCAAGCCGTGCAGGGCGGTTTTGGGGGCTAAATCGAAGGTTTGGCGTGCCATGTGTTCATTCGCGGCGCGCCAGGATGGGACAGTGTTCAACTCTGAACCACTGCGGCGGCGGTGGCTGGGCGGTGCGGGGGAAA
The DNA here is from genome assembly GCA_947451445.1 of Comamonadaceae bacterium. Taxonomy (GTDB): domain Bacteria; phylum Pseudomonadota; class Gammaproteobacteria; order Burkholderiales; family Burkholderiaceae_C; genus Rhodoferax_B. The sequence goes on along the minus strand of CANFZJ010000052.1, from coordinate 6,893 downwards.
CGTTGCGAATGCAATAAAAAAAGCTGCCAGCGCACGTCCTAATTGCGCTGGCAGCTCTTATTTAGATAGCAATCAGGGCGCGGCTAGCGTCACGCCGCTTTGCTTAAAGAGGGCCAGCAGCTCGCCGTTGCTGCGCAGCGCCGCAAAGGCCTGCTCCAGCGCCTGGGCCAGCTCTTTGGCGTCGGCCTTGGTGGCCAGGCCGATGGGCCAGCCGTTTTCGGGCAGGCCGCTCAGAGGCAAAGGGGCCAGTGCCCAGTGGCCGGGCTGGGGGGCGTGGGCCAGCAGGGCTTCGGCCTGGGAGCGCAGTACGTAGGCGGCTGCGGCCTTGCCGTTCAGCACGGCCATGACCGCTTCGGTACTGCTGGCGTAGACGGCTACCTGGTTGCGTAGCAGGCCGTTGCGGTGGCCCAGCAACACGCTGGCGCTGCCGGTGCCACGTTCCACCGCCAGCGGCAGGCCGACCAGGTCGTCCGGCCCATCCACCTTGGGCAATACCTGGGTGTCATACAGCAGGGTGGGTACTTGCCGGATGTAGGGCGCAAAGCCCAGCACCTGGCGGTTGTCGGCCAGCAAATACTTGTCTAGCGGCACGTGCAACATTACGTCGGCCGGGCCGTAGCCCAGGTAGTGGCCCTTCCAGACCATGTTGCGCAGGTCGTCGCCCACGTTCTCGCCTGCGTCAAACGGCAGCAGCACCAGTTTGAGCTGCAGCTGCCGGGCCAGCGCCTGGGCGATGGCAATGTCCAGGCCGTGCAGGTCGGCAGCGGGGCCGTCGGAGAAAGGGGCGTTGTCTTTGTAGACGGCGACTTTGAGCACGCCGCTGGCGCGGATTTTTTGCATGCCCGTGGCCTCGGTTTGTGCCTGGGTGGCTGTGCAGGCCAGTGCCAGCAAGCTCCCCAAGGCCTGGCGGCGGGTGAAGGCGGTGTGTGACGGCATGGCAGGCTCCAATGAATGTGAAATAACTTGCATGCTCCGCGTCGGCTTTGCCGTCGGAGCCATGCAAGTTAGGGCTCGCGCCGGGTTTCTAGGTAGGTCTTGATGGTCCAAATGGCTTCTTGGCTCAGGATGCCTTCAAACGGAGGCATGTAGACCCGGCCATCGCGGACCCGGCCCCGGCGCACGGTGCCCAGGTAGAACTCATCGGTCTCCTTGTAGCAAGCCTGTTTGGCAGGGCCGTCGGCCAGGCCCATGCAGTCGCCATCGAGCTTGCGCAGGTCGGGGGCAATGCCGCCGGTGATGGCTTCCAGGCCGTGGCAGCGGGCGCAGTTTTGGTTGTAGGCCGAGGTGCCAATACGCAGCGCCTCTTTGTGGTCTGGACCAGTGCTGTACGGGTTGGCGGGCAGCCATTTGTCGCCCAGTTGGGGCAGGGTGCTGGTGTTGACGGCCTGTGGCACCACATCGCCGTGGGCCATGGCAGCACCGGCCAGTAGCAGCAGGCTGGCAAAAACGGCAGCCGTGCGGCTGCGGCGTGGAGGGGTCAGGTGGGTGGGGGGCATGCAAAGTCTCCTGGAGTTTTATGGGGCAATCCAGGGCAAATCAGCAATAAGCGCGCCACCGCCAAATTTCGGAGTGGCGCATGCGGTTGCGTTGCAGTCCGCTATTCAATGTGTCCCAATTTGGAGCAGGTGTTCATTATTTGACGCCTGTTCCATTGCCTTACTTACAGTTGCCTGACGAGGGTTTTTCCTATGTAAATCAACAACTTGTGGATTTGCGGAGTTTCTGTGTGTTAATACAATTCTGGAATAGGACGATATATAAAAAATGATGGCTGCGGTGCGAATGGACCGCCTATCCACGGCAGATTCTGGAGACACCATGGGATTAGTGACCACCACACCACGCGACGAGCGCTCGGGCCATCCGCCAGAGTTTGATGTGGAGAGCGCGCGCCAGCAAAGCTTGATCGACGAGTCGCATATGCGCTCCCGGTCGTATGGCATTGACCGCAGCGACGAGCCCGACTTTTCTGCCCTGCCGCCCGCCCGCCTGCAGCAGATGCTGGGTGAAAGCAAGTTTTTGCTGCAGTACGCCGCCCCGGTGATGGAGACCCTGTACGAGCAAATCGCCAATACCCACAACATGGTGCTGCTGACCTCGTCCGAAGGCCTGGTGCTGCACACCCTGGGCGACACCGACTTTCTAGAAAAGGCCACCCAGGTGGCCTTGGTGCCGGGAGTGGACTGGTCCGAGCAAAACAAGGGCACCAACGCCATCGGTACCACGCTGCGCGAAGAGCACGCCGTCACTGTGCACGGCAGCCAGCACTACATGGACGCCAACAAGTTTTTGACCTGTTCGTGTGCGCCTATTTTTGACCCCCACGGCCAGGTGCTGGGCGCTCTGGACGTGACGGGCGACCAGCGTAGCTTTCACCAGCACACCATGGCGCTGGTGCGCATGTCGGCGCAGATGATCGAGAACCACATGTTTGCCGACGTGTTTCCCAAGGCCATCCGCATCCACTTTCACACCCGGTCGGAGTTTTTGAGCACCTTGGTCGAAGGCATCGTGGTGTTCTCGCCCGACGGGCGTTTTCTGTCGGCCAACCGGGGTGCGCAGGTGCAGCTGGGTTTGTCGTTCAATGCGCTCAAGGCGCACACGTTTTCATCGTTGTTCAGCATCCCTGTGTCCAAGCTGCAAGAGCTGTGCGGCGGCGCGTTGCGCAACCCGGTGCAGCTGTACATGCACAACGGCGTATCGGTGTGGTGCCGGGTCAAAATGCCGACCAGCAACCAGTGGTTTGCCGGGCAGTACGCCGTACCGCAGTCTGCCGCTGACGTGCCTGCGCGGGCCCCAGCGGCCCAGACCGTCAGCCCCAAACTGCACCTGTCTACCCTGCGTTACCTGGACACCGGTGATCCCCAACTGGCCGCTGTCATCCACAAGCTGCACATGGTGCGGGGGCGTGATATTCCGGTGATGATTCTGGGTGAAACCGGTACTGGTAAAGACCTGTTGGCGCAGGCCATCCATGGCGATTCGCCGCGCGCAGGGCAGCCGTTTGTGTCGGTCAACTGCGCCTCCATTCCCGAAACGCTGATCGAGTCCGAATTGTTTGGCTACGAAGAGGGCGCTTTTACCGGGGCCCGCAAAAAAGGCGCGCTGGGCAAAATCCAGCAGGCCCATGGCGGCACTTTGTTTCTGGACGAAATTGGCGATATGCCCCGGCACATGCAGGCCCGTTTGCTGCGTGTTCTGCAAGAGCGCAAGGTCAGCCCGCTGGGCGGCGGACGCGAGGTAGAGGTGGACGTGGCGGTGGTTTGCGCCACCAACCGCAACCTCAAGGAAATGATTGCCCGCAGCGAGTTCCGCGAAGACCTGTACTACCGCCTGAACGGCCTGGTGGTGCGCCTGCCCGCGTTGCGCGAGCGGACCGACTTTGAGCTGGTGGCACAAAAGATACTGGCGAACCTGTGCGACAAAGGTGGCACGGTGGGTATTTCCGCCGAGGTGATGGACTTGTTCCGCAGCTATGCCTGGCCCGGTAACTTTCGCCAGCTGCATAACCTGCTGCGTACTGCCGTGGCCATGGTGGACAGCAACGGTGTCATAGAGCGTTGCCATCTGCCCGATGATTTTTTGACCGAACAGGCCCAGCCATCCGTGCCTGTTGCGTTGCCCAGCGACAGCGGTGCGCCAGTCCCCCAGGTGGCCGACACCGACGGCCAGCGCCTGCATGACGTGGCCCTGGTCGCCATGGCCAAGATGCTGCAGCTGCACAAAGGCAATGTGTCCGCCGCCGCCAAGGCCTTGGGCGTATCGCGCAACACCGTATACCGCCGTAAAGACCAGCTGCCAAGGGATTTTTAGCCCCCCTTAGGCTAACGCTGCCTGGTATCGGCGGTAGCCATTTTTGCCAATCCCCTTGCAGGGGGTGGCCAAACCGGTTCTGCGGGGGGTCTGGAATAGGGTTGTCTCCACCTGTGTTCCATCCTGCAACAACTGCTCCAGTTTTGCATCGCTGTTGTGGCATTCGCAGTGCCCATACGCTGCGTTGACAGTGGCTTGGGTGGTGGCATTGATTTTGCTGTTAAGCCTGTGCAGGCCTGTCCATGCAACAGTGCAAGGCAGGTTTGCAGACACGTTTATGCCAACCCACATAAGGAGACGACTATGCAATGGACCCCACCGGCTTTTACCGATTTACGTTTCGGATTTGAAATCACGATGTACATCGCCAACCGCTGATTCAGCAGCGGTAGCGTGAAACAACTTGCCTGTTCTGGGTGGCGGCTCTGCTACCAGAACAGGCAAGTCAAGCCAAAGCGCACGGGTCTTCAGAACGTGCGCTTTTTTTTCACACAAGTTCATTGGTAGCCGCATGTTTATCCAAGTTTTGGGTTCTGCCGCCGGGGGCGGGTTTCCGCAGTGGAACTGCAATTGCCCCAACTGCGATGGGTTGCGCCGGGGCAGTATCCAGGCCCGGGCCCGGACCCAGTCGTCCATCTGCGTGTCGGCCAACGGGACCGACTGGCTGCTGGTCAATGCGTCTCCCGACGTGCTGCAGCAAATCCGCGCCACGCCTGAGTTGCAACCGGCCCGTACCATCCGCGACAGCGGCATTGCCGCCGTGCTGCTGATGGACGCGCAGATTGACCACGTGACCGGGCTGTTGATGCTGCGCGAGCGGCAAACGCCTTTGCCGTTGCTGGCTACCGAAGAAGTGTTGTCCGATATTTCTGCTGGCTTCCCCATCACCCAAATTTTGTCGCACTACTGCGGCGTGCAGCCCATCGTGCTGGCGCTGGACGGTGCACCGCTACACATTCCGGGCTTGGACGGCGTGGTGGTCCACCCCATCGGTTTGTCGTCCAAACCGCCGCCGTATTCACCGTTTCGAAACTGCCCTCGCCCTGGCGACAACATGGGTCTGGTGATTGACAACCCGCAGACTGGGCAGAGCGTGTTTTATGCCCCCGGCCTGGGGGAGGTGACCCCTGCATTGCTGGCGGTGATGGCCCGCAGCAGCGTGGTACTGGTGGACGGCACCTTTTGGACCGAAGATGAAATGCAACGCCTGGGCTTGTCGCAAAAAAGCGCGGCGGCCATGGGCCATTTGCCGCAAAGCGGCCCCGGCGGCATGGTGGCCCAGCTGGACACCCTGCCTGCCGGGGTGCGCAAGATCCTCATCCATATCAACAACACCAACCCGATCTTGCGCGAAGACTCGGCCGAGCGCGCCGAGCTGGCAGCGCACGGTATCGAGGTGGCGTTTGACGGTATGGAAATCGTGTTTTAAAGAGTGGGACTGCACAGCATGGAAATAGCCCAATCACCGCTGACCTTGGCGACCGAGCCGCCCTGGAGCCCCAGCGAATTTGAAGAACAGCTGCGGGCTAAAGGTGCGGCGTACCACATCCACCACCCGTTCAATGTGCGCATGAATGCAGGCGGCTGCACGCCGGACGAAATACGCCACTGGGTGGCCAACCGCTTTTATTACCAAATGTGCATTCCGCGCAAGGACGCGGCCATCCTGGCCAATATGCCCGACCGGGCGCACCGGCGGCTGTGGGTCGAGCGCATTCTGGACCACGACGGCTATGGCGACTTTGCAGGCGATGCCGCCGGTGGCCTGGAGGCTTGGACCCGTTTGGGTGAGGCCGTGGGCCTGGCGCGCGAAGCCCTATGGTCCTTGCAAGGTGTAGCCCCGGCCGTGCGTTTTGCCTGCGATGCCTATGTGCATTTCGCGGCTACCGCCCCCTGGCAAGAGGCGGTGTGCTCGTCGTTGACCGAGATGTTTGCGCCGCAAATCCACAAAGACCGCCTGGCCAGCTGGCCGGTGAAGTACCCGTGGATTGATGCGCAGGGGCTGGCCTACTTTCGCAGCCGTATACCGCTGGCCAGCCGCGATGTGGCGCACGGCCTGCAGGTCACGCTGGCGCACTTCACCAGCCGTGCCGCACAGCAGCGGGCGTTGGACATCCTGCAGTTCAAGCTGGACATTTTGTGGAACATGCTCGACGCGATTGAAAAGGCCCGCCCATGACCCCCTGCACACCCCAAACCGCCATACCGTTGCCCGTACAACCCCGGTTGTCGCGCCTGTTTCGCCTGCAATACGAGCCCGTGCAGACCGCCTGGGTGCTGCTGTACCCCGAGGGCATGGTCAAGCTGAACGACAGTGCGGCTGAAATATTGCGCCGCTGCGACGGTGCGCGCACGGTGGACGCCATCGTGGAGGAGCTGCAAACCCTGTTTGCGGTGCAAGACATCGGCCCCCAGGTGCGTGACATGCTGCAAGAGGGGAAGCGCCGTGGCTGGGTCCGCTGAATCCGTGGCCTTGCCGCCACCCCTGTGGCTGCTGGCCGAACTGACCTACCGCTGCCCGCTGCACTGCGTGTTTTGCTACAACCCTACCCAGTACGCCCGTCTGCAAAACGAGCTGACCACGGCCCAGTGGGTCGATGTGATGCGCCAGGCCCGCGCCCTGGGTGCTGCCCAGCTGGGGTTTTCAGGCGGTGAGCCGCTGCTGCGCGATGACCTGGAAGAGCTGGTGCAAGAGGCCCGCCACCTGGGCTTTTATACCAACCTCATCACCTCCGGCGTGGGGTTGAACGAAGCCCGCGCCCAGCGCCTGAAGGATGCTGGGCTGGACCATATCCAGCTGTCGTTCCAGGACTCTACCCGCGAGCTGAACGACTTTTTAAGCCACACCAAAACCTTTGACCTGAAGCAACGGGTGGCGCGGCTCATCAAGCAATTTGACTGGCCCATGGTGCTGAACTGCGTGCTGCACCGGCACAACCTGCCGCATGTGGACAAGATCATCGACATGGCCCTGGCGTTGGACGCTGAGTACCTGGAACTGGCCAACACCCAGTACTACGGCTGGGGCCTGCTCAACCGCGCCCAGCTGATGCCCACGCGCGCACAGGTCGAGCGCGCCG
>CANFZJ010000051.1 GCA_947451445.1 Comamonadaceae bacterium | reverse complement strand
CTGCACCCCGCACCGGGCTCGCTGGTCACCGCCAAGCAGTTGCAAGGCAAAGAACTGAGCTACAACAACATTGCCGATGCCGATGCGGCCTGGGAATGCGTGAAGAGCTTCGACGTGCCCGCCTGCGTCATCGTCAAGCACGCCAACCCCTGCGGTGTGGCCGTGGGCGTGGACGGCCTGGAGGCTTACAGCAAAGCTTTCAAGACCGACCCCACCTCCGCGTTTGGCGGCATTATTGCCCTTAACCGCATATTGGATAAGGATGCAGCGCTACAAATAGTGAAGCAGTTCGTCGAGGTACTGATGGCCCCCGGCTACACCGCCGAGGCGCTGGAGGTGTTCAAGTCCAAGGTCAACGTGCGCATCTTGCAGATAGCCCTGCCCGCCGCGGGCCAGGGCCAGAACACCATGGACATCAAGCGCATCGGCTCCGGCCTGCTGATGCAAACCGCCGACAACCACGTGCTGACCCTGGCCGACCTGAAGGTCGTCACCACCGTGCAGCCCACCGCGCAGCAACTGGAGGACTTGCTGTTCGCCTGGAATGTGGCCAAGTTCGTCAAGAGCAACGCCATCGTCTTCTGCAAAGACGGCATGACCATGGGCGTGGGTGCGGGCCAGATGAGCCGCCTGGACTCGGCCCGTATCGCCAGCATCAAGGCCGGCCACGCCGGTCTGGCATTGGCCGGCACGGCGGTGGCCAGCGACGCTTTCTTCCCGTTCCGCGATGGCCTGGACGTGGTGGTCGATGCGGGCGCGACCTGCGTGATCCAGCCTGGTGGCTCGATGCGCGACGACGAAGTCATCGCCGCTGCCAACGAACGTGGCGTGGCCATGGTGCTGACCGGTGTGCGCCACTTTAGGCACTAAATAAGCCTCTGGCGCAGGTAGTACTTGCGCAGGCAGCTATTTAAAGTATAGCAATTGGATGAAAAAAAGGACCGCACTGCGGTCCTTTTTTGATGCTGCGGCGTTTCAGCGCCAGTGGCGGTAGCCGTTGGAGTAGCCCAAGTTCAGCTCCACGCCAATCGGTACGGCGGGGCGGTAATAGGGCTCGGACTGCACCACCACGGGGGCCGTCACATAGTCGGGCTGGTAGTAGTCGCCCGAAATGGTTTGCACCGGGGCGCGTACCGGTGGCGCGCTGTTGTTCATGCTGCCCATATTGCCAACAGGGCTGACTTGCAGGGCAATCGTCGGGCCGGGGTCGTTGGGCAGTGTGGTGCTGTACTGCTTGCCCGCGTATTCGTAGACCACGTTGTAGCCGGTGGTACGGTTTTCAAAGAAGGTCTGGGTGCTGCAGCTTTGTACGTTGCGCAACTGGGGGGCAGCGGGGGCTTCGATGCTGTTGCCCAGGATCGCACCGCCAAAAATGCCCAGCATGGTGGCTGCCGCCCGGCCACTGCCGCCACCGATGGCGTTGCCCATGGCCCCGCCCGCAATGCCGCCCATCAACGCGCCCGCACCCGAGGTTTGCGGCTGTACCGCTACCTGCTGGTTGTTGCAGACCTGGCGCGGCACGCCGACCTGCTGGACGATGGGGGTGGATGACAAGACACGGCCGACTTCCTGGGCCGTCGCGAAGCCTGTGACCAGGGTCAAGGCGCTGAGGAGTAGGATTTTTTTCATGGTGTTGATTAAACGCCTGCCAGGCCCTAAAAGTTTCGGGCTTTACCAAGGTGTTTCAATTTTTCGTCCATGAATCCATGGGTGAAAAAGGCTACTTCCGCATATGCGACATGCGGAAATAGCTATTATTTTGCTAGCGTCTTGAAAACCGCTTGCGCCGCCGCCACGGTGGCTGCAATGTCGTCTGCAGTATGCGCAGCACTGACAAAACCGGCCTCGTACAGCGCCGGGGCGATGTACACGCCACGGTCCAGCAAGCCGTGGAACAGCTGGTTGAAGCGCGGGCTGTTGGTCTGCATCACCTGTGGGTAGTTGTGCGGCAGGGTGTCGAGCAGGAAGAAGCCGAACATGCCGCCCTCACAGTCGCTGCTGAAGGCCACGCCTTCGGCATCGGCTGCCGCCTGCAGGCCGTTGACCAGCGACTGGGTGGTGGCCGACAAGGCTTCAAAAAAGCCGGGCTTGCGGATTTCGCGCAGCGTGGCCAGCCCGCAGGCGGTGGCCACCGGGTTGCCCGACAGCGTGCCCGCCTGGTAGACCTTGCCCAGGGGCGCCAGGTGCTCCATCACCGCCCGCGAGCCGCCAAACGCCGCCAGCGGCATGCCGCCGCCAATCACTTTGCCCAGCACCGTCATGTCGGGCGCAAAGCCGGGGATGTCGCGGGCGTAGACGCTTTGGGCGCTGCCCAGGGCCACGCGGAAGCCGGTCATCACCTCGTCGAACACCAGTAGCGCGCCGTACTGGGTACACAGCTCGCGGCAGCGGCGCATGAAGGGCAGAGTAGCGCGGACAAAGTTCATATTGCCCGCGATGGGCTCGATCATCAGGCAGGCCAGATCTGTGCCGTGCAGGCTGAAGGCCTCTTCGAGTTGCTCGATGTTGTTGTATTCCAGCACCAGGGTGTGCTGCACTACCTCGGGCGGTACACCGGCGCTGGTGGCATTGCCAAAGGTGGCCAGGCCGGACCCGGCCTTGACCAGCAGCGCATCGGCATGGCCGTGGTAGCAGCCTTCAAACTTGATGAGCTTGTTGCGGCCGGTGGCTCCCCGGGCCAGGCGGATCGTGCTCATGGCCGCCTCGGTGCCCGAGCTGACCAGGCGCAGCATTTCCATGGAGGGCACGAGTTGCAAAATTTCTTCGGCCAGCGCGACCTCGCGCTCGGTGGGGGCCCCGAACGAGAAGCCCTCCAGCAGCGCCTTTTGCACCGCTTCGACTACCGCTGGATGGCCGTGGCCCAGGATCATCGGGCCCCAGGAGCCGATGTAGTCGGTGTAGCGCTGGCCGTTGGCATCCCAAAAATAAGCACCTTGGGCACGCTGCACAAAGCGCGGCGTGCCGCCCACGGCCTTGAAGGCCCGCACGGGGGAGTTGACGCCGCCGGGGATGACGCGCTGGGCACGCTCGAAGAGTGTTTGGTTGGTATCAGTGGCGGGTTTCATTTTGGGCTTCCAGGGCAGCGATGGCGCGCAGGGTTTCTTCGTCGATGGCTTCGTCGGACTCTTCGCCCTCGCCGTCTTCTTCGGGCTGGGCCCAGAACATGCGGTCGGGCAGGATGTGGCCCATGCCGGGGCGAAAGCCGCCGTCCAGGCAGCGGTCCAGGTAGCTCATGGCTTCGGTGGTGGCTTCGGCCAGCTCGCTGCCACTGGCTAGCAGGGCGGCCAGCGCGGCGGACAGGGTTTCGCCCGCCCCGCTGAACACAGCTTCAAACAGCTCGAACTTTTCGCTCACCAGTACCGCCTGCGGGCTGGTCAGCACGTTTTCCACATGCTGGTCGGGCAGGGGCATGCCGGTGACCAGGGTGTAGGGCACGCCCATGGCGGCTGCTGCCTTGGCGATGTCGCGCGGCGTGGGGTTGCGGTCGCCGTCCCAGTCGGGCAGCAGCCAGCGGCGCAGCGTGCTGTGGTTGCCGACCAGCACGGTGGTTTGCGGCAGGATCAGCTCGCGGAAGGCGTCCAGGTATTCGTCGATCTTGTCCTCGTCCCACCAAGACAGGTTGGGCATGTAGGCCACCACGGGCACCTCGGCGTAGTCGGAGGTGATTTCAGCAATCGCGCTGACGTTTTCCGGACTGCCGACAAAGCCGATCTTGAAAACCTGTACTTCGATGTCTTCCAGCACGGTGCGGGCTTGCTCGGTAACGGCTTCTTCGTCGAAGCTGAAGTGGTCCAGAATTTCACCGGTGTCGCGGATGTACGCACCCGTGACGATGGGCAAGGCGTGCCCGCCGACCGAGGCAATCGCCGTGGTGTCGGCGGCCAGTCCAGCGGCACCGCTGGGGTCGCTGGCGTTGAACACCATGGTGCAGGCCGGGCCGGCCAGGTCGTCGTCAGCGTCTTCTGCGGGTTCTGAAGGAGGGGGGGGAGAGGAGGTGGGGGAGTTCATGGCCTATTTCGGCGAAGGGCGCGAGCAAATGTGAAATTGACCTTGCGCAGTGCCCGCCTGGTGGCCCTCTGGGCCTTCAGGCGGGCACTGCGCAAGGTCAGTGTGTAAGCAAATGTGCAAGGCCGGTGTACTGCGTCTATACAATCAGCGGCATTCTATTCGAGGCCCCTACGCTGTGACTGACCCTAAAACCTGGATGTGTTTGATTTGTGGCTGGATTTACGACGAGGCCACGGGTGCGCCCGAACATGGTATTGCCGCCGGTACCGCCTGGGCGCTGGTGCCCATGAACTGGACGTGCCCCGAGTGCGGTGCGCGTAAAGAAGACTTCGAGATGGTCCAGCTGTAAGCTGTGGCCGTCCCATCTAACGGCAACACACTATGAGCGCAATCTTCAAAGTCCTGGTGGTGGATGACAGCAATACGATTCGCCGTAGCGCTGAAATCTTTCTCAAGCAAGGTGGGCACGAGGTCTTGCTGGCCGAAGACGGCTTTGATGCGCTGTCCAAGATCAACGACCATCTGCCCCAGCTGATTTTTTGCGACATTCTGATGCCCAAGCTGGACGGCTACCAGACCTGCGCCATCATCAAGCGCAATCCTCAATTTGCGGCGATCCCGGTGGTCATGCTGTCGTCCAAAGATGGTGTGTTTGACAAGGCGCGGGGCCGCATGGTCGGCTCGCAAGACTATTTGACCAAGCCGTTTACCAAAGAGCAACTGTTGCAGGCGGTGCAGCAGTTTGGCGTCCATCCGCAGGGAACTGAATAATGGCTATCCGCAATGTGCTGATCGTGGACGACTCCAAGACCGAGTTGCTGCACCTGACCGAGATGCTGCAAAAAATGGGCTTTTCGGTGCGTACCGCCGACAACGCCGAAGAGGCATTTCGCCGGTTGGCGGACGAAAAACCCGACCTGATTCTGATGGATGTGGTGATGCCGGGGCAAAACGGCTTTCAGCTGACGCGCACCATCAGCCGCAACCCCGAGTTTGCCGAGGTCCCCATCATCATCTGCAGCAGCAAAAACCAGGAAACCGACCGGGTTTGGGGTCTGCGGCAAGGGGCTAAAGACTACATCACCAAGCCCGTCGATATGGCGCAGTTGAAGGCCAAGATCAGCGCCTTGAAGTAACCGTAAGGCGTCTGCTCCATGGCGAATCGCGAAGCACTCCGAGAGCTGCAAACCCGGCTGGCCGCACGGCTGCAAGCTGCGCGTACCGAAGGCCTGTCCGTACGCTGGCTGGCAGCCCATGTGGGGGGGCAGCGCTGCCTCTTTCCCTTGGCCCAATGCGGTGAAATCTTTCCCTGGACGCCGGTACAGCCTGCGGCCTATACCCAGCCGTGGTTTATGGGGGTGGCCAACCTGCGGGGCGGTTTGTGTGGGGTGGTGGATCTGGGGCGGTTTGTTGCCCCCGATGCACCCACCCGTACCGATGCCGTGTTGTCCGAATGCAGCCTGTTGTCGTTCAACGGCGCGATGGAGTTGAACTGCGCGCTGCTGGTGGACCAGCTGGGGGGCTTGCGCGGCACCGAGTCGTTTGCCGCCTCGGCCCCACCTGCGCCAGGTGATCCCGTCTATTTTGGCAGTACGTATACCGATGCAGCTGGCGTTCACTGGCAGGAAATCAATCTGCTGACCTTGTCCCAACTCCCGTCTTTTCTGAGCATCAGTGCTTAGGGCTCCTCTAGAAAGCTGCGCCATGTCCGTTGTTGAATCTGCTATTGACTCCTTGGCTACCTCTCCCGCACCGCTGGATGGGGTCGTGACCGAACAAATGAGGGATTCTGTTTTCGAGACGCCTCCCGTGGTGGAAGCGAGCACGCCTGGCTTTGAAGAGACCCGTTTTTTTGCGCCCACCGAGCCGAATGATTGGGTCACGCTGCCCATGTTGGGCCGCCGCCGCATTCCGGCGCATCAGCGTATCTTGGTCTCTGTGTTGGCGCTGGCCTTGGCGGCCGGTGCCGGTGCCGGTGCCTATGCTTTTTGGCGCTCCAACAACGTGGCCCAGCAGCTGGGCGACGTGGGTACGGCGCTGATGCAGTCGCAGCGCTTGGCCAAGTCGGTGGCGCAGGCGCTGGTGGGCAATGCCGAGGCCTTCCCGGACGTGGCCGAGAGCGCAGCCTCCCTGGCGACCGAGGCGCACGACTTCCGTCTGGGCGCAGACGACGTGGCGGCAATGGACAGTGCGCTGCAGCCCGACGTGGAAAAGATCGTGGCGGTGGTGGACCGTGCGACCAAAAATGCAGCAACCGTGATGTCGCAGCAAAAAATCCTGACCCAGGTAGGCAGTGCACTGCACAGCATCAACCGGCAATCGTCTGATTTGTTGGAGGTGGCTGAGTCGATCTCGTCCTTCAAGCTGCAGCAGGGCGCATCCCCTACGGACATTTCTGCGGCCGGGCAGCTGGTGATGTTGACCCAGCGCATCGGTAAGTCGGCCACCGAGTTCCAGACCATGGACGGGGTGAGCCCCGAGTCGGTGTTTCTGCTGGGTAAGGATTTGAATTCTTTCAAGGAAATTCTCCAGGGCTTGCAAGAGGGCAGCAGCGAGTTGCGCCTGTCTGCGGCCAAAGACTCCGCCACCCGCGAACGGCTGGGGGCCTTGTTGAAGCTGTATGAAGAGACCCGTACCCAGGCCGGTGTGGTGTTGGGTAACTTGCAAGGGTTGGTGTCGGCCCGCGAGGCGCAAGCGTCCATCAGTGCCGACAGCGAACCCTTGCGCCGCCAGCTGGAGGCCTTGCAGGGCCAGTTGACTGAGCGCACCGGCTTGGGGGCAGGTGTCGCGCTGATCCTGTTGGCTTCGCTGCTGCTGGCCTTGGTCAGTGCCGCCGGTTTGGTCAAACTGCAGCTGCAAGATAGTCGCCAGCGCCAGCTGTTGGCCGAGCAGCAGCGGGTGGGCGCCGAGCTGGCGCAGCAAGAGTCCAAGCGCGTCAATGACGCCAACCAGGCGGCTATTCTGCGGTTGATGAACGAGCTGCAAACGGTGGCCGAAGGCGATTTGACACAACAGGCCACGGTGACCGAGGACATTACCGGTGCCATTGCCGACTCGGTGAACTACACAGTGGAAGAGCTGCGCGTGCTGGTGGGCAGCGTGCAAAACACCGCGACCAAGGTGGCTGCCACCACCCTGTTGGTGGACAACAATTCGACCGAGCTCTTGGCCGCGTCGTCCGAGCAACTGCGGGAAATCCGGGCCACTGGCCAGTCTGTGCTGGACATGGCGTCACGTATTAACGAGGTGTCCACCCAGGCGCAAGAATCTGCCGCTGTGGCGCGCCAGTCATTGCAGGCAGCCGATACCGGGTTGCAGGCGGTGCAAAACGCGATTGGCGGTATGAACGCCATCCGCGACCAGATCCAGGAAACCTCCAAGCGCATCAAGCGTTTGGGCGAGTCGTCGCAAGAAATTGGCGAAATTACCGAGCTGATTTCCGACATTACCGAGCAAACCAACGTGCTGGCGCTCAACGCCGCCATCCAGGCCGCATCTGCCGGGGAAGCCGGGCGTGGCTTCTCGGTGGTGGCCGAAGAGGTGCAGCGCCTGGCCGAACGTTCGGCCGACGCAACGCGCCAGATTGCTACGTTGGTCAAAGCCATTCAAACCGACACCCAGGATGCGGTGGGCGCCATGGAGCGCTCTACCCAGGGCGTGGTGGCGGGGGCCCGTTTGTCCGACAGCGCGGGCACGGCACTGACCGAGATCGACCAGGTGTCGCGCCGTTTGGCTGATCTGATTGCGCAAATTTCAGCCACCACCTCGAACGAGGCAGAAAAAGCCAACGTGGTGGCAGACAATATTCAGCACATTTTTGCGGTGACCGCCCAAACCGGTGAGGGTACGCGTACCACGGCGACCCAGGTGCGCGAGTTGTCCCATATGGCGGAAGAGCTGCGCCAGTCGGTTGCCCGTTTCAAGATTGTCTGACCGGCCCCATGTTGTCGCCCTCTGCCGCCACCGACGCCTCCATGCTTGCTACCGAACTCTCCTCTGCAGATATGCCCGAGCAAGACCTCGGCCCGTTGGCCTGGGTGCTGGACGAGCTGCGTAAAACGCTGGACACCGCCGTCAAGGCCCTCAAGCGCTATGTGCGCGAAACCGACGCAGCCCAAGGCGTGGGTTTCGCGCTGCCCGATGGCAGCCATTTGCGGATTGCTGCGCAGCAGCTGCATCTGACGGTGGGAGCCCTGGAAATGGTCGGCATGGCAGCACCCTCGCAGGTGTTGCGGGCGATGGAAGCGGCAGTGCACAAGTTTGTTGAAAATCCCAGCCTGTGTGTGGACGAGTCGGTTGGCCGCATTGAGCGCGCGAGTTTTGCCCTGGCGGATTACCTGGAGGGGGTGCTGGCGCGTAAGCCGGTGTCGCCGGTGGGGCTGTTCCCGCAGTACCGTGACGTACAGGCCTTGGCAGGCGTTGCCCAGGTCCACCCGGCAGACTTGTGGCCCATGGATGTGTCATGGCGCGAGGTGCCCACTGCACCGCTGGTCGTGCCGTTGGCCTATTCCCCGGCCTTGCGGGCCCAGCTGGACCAGTGCGTGCTGAAGGTCGTCAAGGCGGGCGATCCGGTGGCTGCGCAAACGCTGGCGCTGCACAGTCTGGGTTGCGCTGCAGCCCAGCCACAACCCGCGCGGGCTTTTTGGACTATTGCGGCCGCTTATTTTGAAGCCCTGTCGTGTGCATTGCTGCCATCGGACGTGTATTCCAAGCGCATCGCTTCCCGGGTGCTGACCCAATATGCGGCCCTGGCGCGTGGCGATACCCCGATTGCCCCCCGCCTGTCGCAAGACATGCTGTTCTTTTGCGCCCAAGCCGTGCCGACCGTGGCCAGCGATGCGCCCACCCTGGCCGCTGTACGCCAGGTCTACGGTTTGCAGCGCCATGCGCCGGTGGACTACGAAGAGCGGCGCTTTGGTCGGTTTGATCCGGCCCTGCTGGCACAAGCCCGCAAACGCCTGGCCGCCGCGGCCGAAACCTGGTCCGCATTGGCGGGTGGCGACACGCACCGCTTCAAGCAGGCGGTAGACCAGTTCACCATGGTGGGCGAGTCTCTGGCCAAGCTGCATCTGGGCAGCATGGTGCTGGCCGATGCCCTGTCGCAAGCGGTGGACAGCACGGTCCGCTCCCGCGTGGCCCCTTCGGCCGCCCTGGCCATGGAAGTGGCGACTTCTGTTTTGTACCTGGAAGCCGCCTTCGAGGAGCTGGACCAGGCCGACGCCCAACTGGCTGAACGCGCCCAGTTGCTGGCTGAACGGCTGTCCAGCGTGGAACAAGGCAACGCCCCTGCGCCCTTGGCCCCCTGGATGGAAGAGCTGTACCACCGCGTCAGCGACCGCAAAACCATGGGCAGCGTGGTCGATGAACTGCGCAGCACGCTGGCAGAGGTCGAACAGGCGCTGGACCAGTTCTTCCGCACCCCGCGTGAAAAAGTGCCTTTGGCCAAAGTCTCCCACCAGATGTCGCAAATGCGGGGTGTGCTGTCGGTGTTGGGCCTGGACCAGGCGTCCCTGGCTGTCATGCGCATGCGTGTGACCGTAGACGGCTACATGGTGGACGAGCCTGCCGATGCGGCCGACCGTACCGCCAGTTATGAAAACCTGGGCAATAGCCTGGGCGCGCTAGGTTTTATGTTTGACATGCTGGGCTACCAGCGCAGTCTGGCTAAAAAACTGTTTGTTTTTATAGAGGAAACAGGCGAATTCAAGCTGCTTATGGGCCGCAGTGCGGTGTCTGCCCAGGACTCGGTGCAAGCCCCTTTTCTGGACGCCTTGGCAGAGCGCACACTGCCAGAACCTGTGCCAGAGCCACTGCCCGTGGTCGCCCCCCCCGCATTGGCGCTGGATGACCTGCCCTTGCTGGATCTGGACCTTTCCGACACACCGCCCGAAGAAGTGGTTGCAGAAGAGCGGCCTGCGCTGGAAACTTTTGTAGAGCCAGAGCCAGAGCCAGAGCCAGAGCCAGAGCCAGAGCCAGAGCCAGAGCCAGAGCCAGAGCCAGAGCCAGAGCCAGAGCCAGAGCCAGAACCAGAACCAGAACCAGAACTTGCCGCGCCGGTAGACGCACTGCGCCTGGATGATGCTGTTGAAGCCGAAGCCGAAGCCGAAGCCGAAGCCGAAGCCGTGCTAGCGCCTGCCACGGCGCGGGTCGAGGTGGCCGCAGACTTCGACCCCGAGCTGCGCGACATTTTTCTGGAAGAGGCCCGCGAAGTGGTGCAAGCCGGTCTGGCGGCGGTGGCTGCACTGCAGGCGAACCCGTTGGACGCCGGGCCGCAAACCGCGTTGCGCCGGGCCTTCCACACCCTCAAGGGCAGTGCCCGCATGGTGGCATTGGCCGAATTTGGCGAAGCTGGCTGGGCCATGGAGCAGCTCATCAACAGCTGGCTGGCCGAGCAAACCCCGGCCAGTCCGGCCCTGCTGGGCCTGTCGTCAGATGCGCTGCAGGCCATGGGTCGTTGGACCGACGACATTGCCACGGGCAGCGCCGACGACTGGCGTGCCCAGCCCTTCCGCGACTCTGCCGACGCCTTGCGACTGGAACTGCGCAGCATGCCGTTGGTGGTTGCGGGTGTGGTGCCACCGGAGGTGCTTGCACCAGACACCGTAGAAGCAGTGGAAGCAGAGGCCGAGGTCGCCCCCGAAGTCGCCGTGGCGGCAGCACCTGTTGCGGTGGATGAAGAGGCGCTGTCCCCGCCGGACGACGACAACACCAAGGTCATCGGCAGCCTGCGCATTGGCATCCCGCTGTACAACGTCTACCTCAACGAGGCCGACGAATGGTCGCGGCGCTTGCTCACCGCGCTGAGTGAATGGGCGCTGGAGCTCGACCAACCGCTGTCCGACGACACGGTGGCGCTGGCCCATTCGCTGGCGGGCAGCTCGGCCACGGTTGGCTTTTTGGGTCTGTCGCACATGGCGCGGGCGCTGGAGGCCGCGCTGGAGCATGTGCAGCTGCTGGCCCATGGCACAGCAGAACAGGCGCAGGTATGCACCAATGCCGCCGAAGACATCCGCCGCCTGCTGCACCAGTTTGCCGCAGGCTTCCTGAAAGAGCCCAACCCGGCAGTGCTGCAGGCATTGCGTGCGCTGCTGGACGCCGAGCCTGTCGTTCGCCTGGCCGAACCAGACCTGGAACCTACAGACCCCGACGACCTGGCCGACCTGGCCACGCTCGACCTGCCTGTGCCCCCCGATGTCCCAGAGGCACTGGCCCCCGCCCCGGTGCTGGACTTGCCCCTGTTTTTGGCACCCGAGCCGCACCGCGCAGCGCAAGACTTCGACGAAGACATGGACGTGGTGGATACGGTCGATGCCGACCTGTTCCCGATCTTTGAAGAAGAAGCCACCGAACTGCTGCCCCAGCTGGGGGGGGCTCTGCGCCAGTGGCGTGCCCGGCCCGACAACTTGGGTGCCCGCAACGAGGTGCTGCGCGCACTGCACACGCTCAAAGGCAGCGCCCGGTTGGCCGGCGCCATGCGCCTGGGCGAGCTGGCCCACCGGCTGGAAACCGCGATTGAAGTCCTGGGCGTGGAATCCGTTTCGGCCGCCCAGATCGAGCCCTTGCTGGCCCATTTCGACGCTCTGCAGTCGGACCTGGACGGCTTGCACCTGCATGCTCTGCATGCCGCCGACACCGCCCCCGTCGCGCCCGGTGTGCCCGGTGTGCCTGTGGCGCCCCCTGCGGAATCGCTGCCGCAAGCCACGACGCTCCCCGCATCGCGCCAGTTGATGCAGCAGTCGGTACGGGTCCGTTCGCAGCTGCTGGACCGGCTGGTCAACCAGGCGGGCGAAGTCATCGTCACCCGTACCCGGCTGGAGGCGCGGCTGCACCAGCTGCGCGGCTCGCTGACCGACCTGACCGGCGACCTGGAGCGCATGCGCAGCCATTTGCGCGACATGGACGTGCAGGCCGAATCGCAAATGCAGTCCCGCCAGGCCTTGGTCAAAGACACTGCGCAGGGCTTCGACCCGCTGGAATTCGACCGCTTCACCCGCATGCAAGAGCTGACCCGCATGATGGCCGAGTCGGTGAACGACGTGGCCACCGTGCAGCGCAGCCTGCTGCGCACCATTGAAGGTACTGAAGACGACCTGGCCGCCCAGGCCCGCCAGGCGCGTGACCTGCAGCGCGACCTGCTGCGCACCCGCATGGTCGAGTTTGAAGGCATTGCCGAGCGCCTGTACGCCGTGGTGCGCCAGGCCGCCAAAGACACCGGCAAGCAAACCAAGCTGGACATCACCGGCGGCTCCATCGAAATGGACCGTGGCGTGCTGGACCGCATGGCCCCGGCGTTTGAGCACTTGCTGCGCAACGCCGTCGCCCACGGCATCGAAGCCCCCGAGGCGCGCGTGGCGCGGGGCAAACCCGCCATGGGCACCATCACGGTCGAACTACAGCACACCGGCAACGACATTTCGGTGCGCTTCAGCGACGACGGCGCCGGGCTGAACGTGGACCGCATCCGCCAGAAAGCCCTGGCCCAAGGCCTGCTGCCGGCCGACCAGACGCT
>CANFZJ010000050.1 GCA_947451445.1 Comamonadaceae bacterium | reverse complement strand
GGATTGTCCAACAGGGCCAGCAACAGGTGCTCTACCGTAATAAATTCGTGGCGTTGCTGGCGCGCTTCCACAAATGCCATGTGCAAACTGACTTCCAATTCTTGGGCAATCATGTGAATTCCTTTTTTGCCTTACGGTTAACGACACATTGATGATGGACTCTACATGGGTTGCGGCTGAATTTTTTCAAGCGTTCAACCAATCGGTTCACTGACGCACTGCAATGGATGGCCCGATTGCTTGGCAGCCTCCAGCACCTGGTCCACCTTGGTGGCTGCCACGTCCTTGGAGTACACGCCGCAAACGGCTTTGCCATCCAGGTGAATTTTGAGCATGATTTGGGTTGCCGTTTCACGGTCTTTGCTGAAGAACTCTTGAATAACCACCACCACGAATTCCATCGGGGTGTAGTCGTCGTTGAGCATCAACACCTGGTGCATTTGCGGTGGTTTGACTTTTTCAGTGCGCCGCTCAAGCACCACAGAACCTCCATCGTCTGGTGTAGACGGCGGGTTCAAAGGCTGCGGTGGCTTTTTGGGGGATTTGGTGGCCATGTGCTCATTTTATAGAGCAGTTTGCCCCCCTGCTGGCTGGCGTGCATTGCTGCGCCCGCAAAAGTGGCCGTATAAAACGGCTATTTCTGCTGGGGCGGAAATAGCCAGCCGCTTCTAGGCGGGTGGTGCAGAAAAACCAGTGTCAGTCCGAGCTGTCTCGGATGAACAAGCCCGCACCATGGACCTTGGCATCGTGCTTGGCCAATGCGGCCATGTTGGCGACCTCTTCGGCATGGCTGTATTGCCCACGCCGAATACGTACCGCGCCGATAGAGAGCGTCGTAAACGAAAAAAACTGCGGAATGCCATGGCGGTCTTCGGCATGAATCCCCCCAGCCAGCCGTGCGGCATCGTCAAAAAGGGCCAAGGCACGCTCACCAAACTCATGCACGATGGCCTCACAGCGCTGCACCCAATCACTGCTCTGGAACAGAAAAATAAAATCATCACCGCCGACATGCCCCACAAAATCACGCTTGGCATCGCAATGGGCTAATGCCAACTTGGCCACCAGACGGATCATTTCATCACCGCGCCAATAGCCGTAATGGTCGTTAAAAGGCTTGAAATGGTTCAGGTCGGCATAGCAGGCCACAAAGTCGGCCCCAGCGTCCATCAGGCGCTCAATGTGCTCGCTGATAGGAATATTGCCCGGCAAAAACGTCAGTGGATTAGCGTGGCGCGCCGCCTCTAGCCGCACCTCGGTGACGGAGCGCACCAACTGGTCACCGGTGCCAAGCCCCAGGTAACGGCCATTTTCTGTGACGATAAAGCCCTCTGTTAAGTAGCGCTGGTCTTGCGATGTCAGTATGCCCACCAGTTCGTCCACGTTGTGGTCCCGCTCCACCAAACGGGGCGCATGGTTGGCATTCGCCAAGCAGGGTTTACGGCCATGCACCTCACGGTAATACTGGGTCGCGTAATGGGTCATAAACTGGTGCCGGTTCACCAATGCCAACGGCCGCCCTTGGTCCACGATGGCAATCGCATGTAGCTCGGGGTGCTGCAAAAACAGAGTGGAAAGTTGGTCATTGGTGGTGTGAATGTCGGCACAGGGTGCCTGTTGCACCGACAGCCCGCGCAAAATCCCTGAGCGCGAGACCCGCCCCGACGCAGGGAAAATGGACACCAAGGTATCGTTCAACACCTCCATGGCCAAATCTTTGACCTTGGCCCGGGGCGTCAACTCGGGACGCCCCAGCAGATAGCCTTGCCCATAGGCTAAATCCAGGTCCCGCAGCACCCGCAAATCGTCTTTGGTTTCAATGCCCTCGGCAACCAACTGGGTGCCAAAAATACCGGCGATCTGCTTCAGCGCCTGCAGCGTTTGTAAATTGTCGGCGTGCTGGGAAATGTCTTTGGTGAAGTACTTGTCGATCTTGACGATTTCAGGCTTGACCTGCGACCACAGCCGCAGGCTAGACCGCCCATCGCCAAAATCATCCAGCGCCAACGACAAACCTGCCGCACGCACCTCCCCCGCCACCTCGGTAAGCTGGTCCATGCTGTTCACCCGCTCATGCTCGGTCAACTCCAGCACCAGCATGCGGGGCACAACGCCACAGCTGCGAATGAGCTGCACCAGCTTGGTACAGCCTTGGCGCTGCACCACCGCAACCAATGCGTCCGCGCTGATATTGACAAACAAACGGCCCGGCTCCTGCAGCCGCCCCCAGCCCTCCAATGCGACGCTGACGCAGTACAGCTCAAACTCGAACAGCAAATTTTCACTGCGCGCTGCGGCAAACAAAGCGTCGGCACCCCACAGGGCAGAACCTTCTTCACCCCGAATCAAGGCCTCATGCGCATACACGCTGCCATTGCGCAGATCCACGATCGGCTGAAACACCGCGTAGGGTGCGTTTTTACGCATCAAGGCAGCCAGCGGCCCAGTCCCGTTGCGCACGCTACGGGGCAGGTAGTCGCGTGTGAGACTTGGGGGGGCCACGGCAAAAGCATCCAAGAAATTCTCCCTAAAGGTGTGGAACACACCACATTAATGGCCCTGCATGACAGCGCAATGAAAGCCACGGGCATTTTTAAAAGCCGCAAAAACCATATAAACTATATAAATCGTTTAAAAAGGATTCCACACATGACCGTACCCGCCAAAACCGCAACACCTGCTGCCACCGCCACCCCAACCGTAGTGCTGGAAAAAAGCGTCGCCGTCAAGGCCGTTAAAACCACCAAGGCACCGGTAGCCAAGCCCAAAGCACCCGCAGCCAAAGCCAAGCCCGTGGTGACGGCGACCAAGTTGGCCAAAGTAAAAAAGCCCAAGCTGGTGCGCGACAGCTTCACCATCCCCAAGCCCGAATACACCGTGCTGGACGACTTGAAACAGCGCGCCATCGGCCTGGCCCAGCCCGTCAAGAAAAGTGAATTGCTGCGTGCCGGCATCAAGGCCCTGGCGGCCATGTCGGACAGCGCGTTGTTGGCCGCTTTGCAAGCCGTGCCCACCATCAAAACCGGCCGCCCAGCAGCAGCAGTTGCCACCAAACCCGCATTGAAGAAAGCCGTTAAAAAGGCCTAAAGCGTCTCTGGTGCCTGCACCGTGACCACCACGGTCTGCGCCAGCCCGTCGCGTTCACGGCGGCGCAGCCACCAGACCGCGCCCTTGCGCACCGCCAGCTCCCCCGCATCCAGGCCCAGCAACTGGGCAATAGCCTGGCCCAATACCGGTTGGTGGCCCACCAGCAGCACAGCCACTTTGCTGTCAGGCCATTGGGCGGCAGCCAGCAGCTGCTCGGCAGTGCAGCCGGGGGCTAATTCAGGCCGTAACTTGTAACGGCGCTCTAAAGCCTGCGCAGTTTGCTCGGTGCGTACAGCGGGGCTGGCCCATACCCGTGTGCTCTGCGGTAGGTGGCGGTCTAGCCACTGGGCCATGCGCTGCGCTTGTTTCTGGCCGCGTGGTGTCAGGCTGCGCGCAAGGTCGGGCAACACATCGCTGCCCTCCTCTGCTTCTGCGTGACGCCACAGGATCAGGTCCATACCGTTATGCGTCTTGCACCCTGCGGGCTTGGCGGTAGCGGCCCATCAAGGCCGACTGCGCACCGGGGCCGTCGGTCCCGGCGGTCTTGATGCGGCGGTATTGCCCATCCGGCCCCAGGTCCCAGGCGTCCTGCGCATCGAACAAATACGGCACCAGGCATTCGTCGATCACGCGCTGGCGCATCGTGGGGTCGGTCACAGGCCAAGCCAGTTCGATACGGCGCAGCATGTTGCGGTTCATCCAGTCGGCACTGGACAGATACAGCTCCTCTTTGTCGCCACTGCGGAAGTAAAAAATCCGCGAATGCTCCAAAAACCGCCCAATCACCGAACGCACCCGGATGTTGTCGGTCTGGCCCGGCACCTGCGCGGGCAGCATGCAGGCACCGCGCACGATCAGATCAATGCGCACCCCTTGCTGTCCGGCGCGCACCAGGGCCGCGATCAAGGCCTCGTCGGTCAAAGCGTTCATTTTGGCCACGATGCGCCCCGGCACGCCCTTGGCTGCAGCCTGGCCCAGCGCCTTGATTTGGGCCACCAGATTGCGGTGCAAATGGAACGGGGCCAGCCACAAACGGCGCAAACGCGGCAGCTTGCTTTGCCCGGCAATGTGCAAAAACACCTGCTCCATATCGCCCGTCAGCGCCGGGTCGGCGGTGAACTGGCTCAGGTCGGTGTACAACCGGGCGGTGCGTGGGTTGTAGTTGCCGGTAGACAAATGCCCATAGTGGCGCAGCGTTTTACCTTCACGGCGGGTGATAAGCAGCATCTTGGCGTGGGTTTTCAGCCCCACCACGCCGTACACCACCTGCGCGCCGATGGATTCCAGCATCTCCGCCCAATTGATGTTGGCCTCTTCGTCAAAACGGGCCTTCAGCTCCACCACCACCGTCACCTCTTTGCCCCGGCGCACAGCTTCGCGCAGCAGCGCCATCAGCTCGGAGTCAGCCCCGGTGCGGTAAATCGTCTGCTTGATGGCCAGCACCTGCGGGTCGGCCACGGCCTCTCGCAGCAGGGCCAGCACCGCGTCAAAGCTCTCAAACGGCTGGTGCACCAGCACGTCGCCCTGCTGGAGCCGTTCAAAAAATGACTGCCCCTGGGTCAGTTGCCGGGGCCAGGCCGCCTGGAACGGCGGAAACAACAACGCAGGGCGGTCCACCAGATCGATCAGCTGGGTCAGCCGCGCCAGATTGACCGGACCTTGCACCCGGTACAGCGCCCGCTCGGGCAGGTCAAACTGCTTGAGCAAAAACTGGGACAAATGTTCAGAACAGTCAGCCGACACCTCCAACCGCACCGCTTGCCCGTAGTGGCGCACCTCCAAGCCCTGGCGCAGGGCGGTACGCAGATTGCGCACGTCGTCCTCATCTACCGCCAGATCGGAATGCCGGGTCACGCGAAACTGCGAAAACTGGCCCACCTTGCGGCCGACAAACATCTCCTGCAAGTGGGCACGGATCACACTGGACAGCGACACAAACAGCATCTGCGCACCCGACACTGTGCTCGGCAAACGAATAAAGCGCGGCAGCACACGCGGGATTTTGACAATGGTGATCTCGTTTTCACGGCCAAACGCGTCCTCTCCGCTCAGGCGCACTATGAAGTTCAGCGACTTGTTGGCCACCTGCGGGAACGGGTGCGCCGGGTCCAGCCCCACCGGCACCAACAGCGGCCGCACCTCGCGGTCAAAGTAGCTTTTGACCCAGCGGCGCTGCGCCGCATTGCGTTCGCCGTGCGAAATGATCTGCACCCCTTGCTGCAAAAACGCAGGTTGCAACTGCTCGTTGTACAGCTTGTACTGCTGTGCCACCAGCGCGTGGGCAGCACTGGCCAGGCGCTTGAAAGAATCTACCGAGTACGTGCCACGGTCGTCATTGTTGCGCTCGGCAATCAAATGCGGCGCTGCACGCACCTCAAAAAACTCGTCCAAATTGCTGGAAACAATGCATAAATAGCGCAAGCGCTCCAGCAACGGCACGTCGGGGCGGGTGGCGCATTCCAGCACCCGCGCGTTGAAATCCAAAATACTGTGATCACGGTCCAGCAGCTGCAGGGGGAGTTTGTTGTCAGAAGGCATTAAATGGGTCAAAGCAAGCGGGCGCGGATGGTAGCGGCCAGTGTGCGAAAACTTGATGTCAGTTTGATGACGTATCGGTGACGACTTGTCATAAAAATAATAGCCAAAACACCTTCTAGCGCATATTCAATAAGCACTAGCAGCTATCAAAAAAATAGCTAAAAGTATTTCAATAACGGCCCCAGCCCTGCTTTTCCAAACCGGCCAAGCGGAGGATACTGGCGCGTCGGCACTGGGTCCCGATTGGATTCATACCGCAGCCCCCGAAGGGACGTCATGGCCGACATCTTCCTCAGCTACAACGAAAAAGACCGCGCAGTGGTGCGCCGCCTGGCCCACACGCTGGAGGCGGTCGGCTGGTCGGTCTGGTGGGACCGCCGCCTGCCCGCAGGCATGACCTGGCGCCGCCTGCTGGAACAAGAACTGCAAGCCATGCGCTGCATGCTGGTGCTGTGGTCCAGCCACTCCATCCAGAGCGACTGGGTCTGCGAAGAAGCCACCGAAGGCCGCCTGCTGGACCGCCTGATCCCTGTGCGCATCGAAGAAGTCCGCCCACCTGCCGGCTTTCGCGAGCTGCAGGCTGCCAACCTGGTCGGCTGGGACGGCACGCGCGAGTTTCTGGGCCTGCGGGAGTTGATTGCGGACATTGAACACAAGATTGGCCCGCCAAAGCAAGCGCCCCCACCTACCCCAACACCCACCCCAGCACCCACCCAGCGCTGGTGGTTCGCGGGCATGACTTTGGTTTTGCTGGCTACGGGTGCTGTTTATCTGCGCAACGGCACCACGGGACCAGATGCCACGCCAGCTGCCGCCACAGCAGAACCGACGCCCCCCACCGGGCTACCAGCGCCCCCGGCCACACCACCCGTGCTGGTTGCATCCCACCCCATCCAGTCCACCCAACCCGTGGCCACCGTGGCCGAAAACCGCAAACCTGGCCTGCAAATCAAACCACCAGCGGCATCCAATCCCCGCTGTGCAGCGCTGCGTGAACGCCAAGAGCTAGGCGAAGCACTGTCCAGCGAGTCTCTGTTGTTCCTTCAAAAGGAGTGCTGAAAATGCGTTACACATCCGTCGCCTGCATCTTGACCGTCCTGGCCGCCTGCAACAGCCTGCCAGCGCCCCCGGTAGCCCCCCAACCCACACCTGTGCTAGCTATAAGCCCCGCACCACCCGCCACCCCCGCCGCACCACCGCCCATCCTCCCCTACGACGACGCCGTACTCAGCGCCGCCAACGCGCTGCTGAAAAACGCCCAATTGCCCACGCCCGGCGCGCCACCCCAAGCGCGCTACACCGTGGTGATCGACCCGCTGGTAGACGGCATGACCGGAGCCCAGTCCAGCGCCACCCGCGCCATGGGCCAGCAACTGGCCACGCTGATTCGTAGCAACTATCCGCAATACGACCTGCAGCCGTTCACCGCCGCCGCCGTGGCACGCAACCCACTGGTGCTGATTGGCACCTTCACCGGCGTCAACGCTGCACGGCAAACCACCGGGACGCGCGAAGCCTTTCGCATCTGCTTTGCGCTGGCAGATTTGAAGTCCGGCAAGTTGGTCAGCAAGGGCCTGGCGTTTTCCAAGCCGGACGACGTGGACAGCACCCCGCTGGCCAGCTTCAAAGACGCCCCTGCCTGGACCGACGACCCCGCCACGCTGGGCTACATCCGCACCTGCCAGGGCACCAAGGCGGGCGACCCGATCAACGCGCTGTACGCCGAGCGCATCACCGCCGCAGCCACCGTGGCCGAGGCCATCGACGCTTACGACGCAGGCCGCTACCAGGAGTCGCTGGACCTGTACACCAGCGCCCAGCGCAGCACCGCAGGCGACCAGTTCCGGGTCTACAACGGCCTCTACCTGGCCCACTGGAAGCTAGGCCACCGCGACCGGGCCGAAGACGCGTTCGGCAAAATTGTGGACTTTGGCCTGCAGCAAAAGCGGCTGGCGGTGAAGTTCCTGTTCCGCCCTGGTGCCACCGGGTTCACTGCTGACACCGGCCAGACCAGCGCCTACCCGCTGTGGCTCAAAACCATTGCCGCGCGCGCCGCTGGCAGCACCAGCTGCCTGGAAATCACCGGCCACACCAGCGCCACCGGCCCCGAGCCGCTGAACGAACGCCTGTCCCAGCTGCGCGCCGAATACGTCAAAACCCGGCTGGAAGCCAGCGCCCCGGCCCTGGCCAAGCGCAGCATCGCCAACGGCGCAGGGTCACAAAAAATGCTGGTAGGCAATGGCCGCGACGACGCCTCCGACGCGCTGGACCGCCGGGTCGAGTTCAAAGTGATGGCTTGCTGACGTGGCCGCCGACCCGCTCCAGCTGCTGCGCCAGCCCAAAGCCGACTACGGCACCGAATACGACAAACACCTGTTCGAGCAATACAAGCTCTATGTCGAGATGGCCGACCGCATCAGCTCCCGGCGCATGCTGGCCAACTCGTTCTTCGTGGGCGTACACACCGCGCTGATTACCGCCTTAACGGTGCTACTGAAAGAAAAAGTGCTGCTGCCCACGCCAGACGGGCTGGCCCTGCTTGCCGCCGTGCTGCTGCTGTGCTTCATCTGGTGGTGGGTGATCAAGTCATACCGCCAGCTCAACTCCGCCAAGTTCAAGGTGGTGCATGCGCTAGAGCAGCTACTGCCCGCCGCCCCGTATGACGCGGAATGGAATGCACTGGGCAGAGGCGAGAATCCCCGCCTATACCTGCCGCTGACCCATGCGGAAAACGCAGTACCGCTATGCTTTGGCTTGCTGTACGTGCTGCTGGCAGTTACTCTGCACCTGAAATAAGCCAATGGCAGCCACTGCCGGGGTTATCCATTTTTGAAAAGTCTAGTCTGGCCTCTTAGATCGTGAACACGTTCTTAAAAGTAAAAGGATATTCAGCATGGTCAAGGGCGAAATCATCGGCAAAGTGTTCACGGCTGGGAGGGCACTAGATTCTGAGCAGACGATGGAGCACTTCAAAGCCATTGTGCAAAGCTCGGACGACGCCATCATCAGCAAGACCCTGGACGGTTTTGTTACCAGTTGGAATTCAGGTGCGCAGTCCATTTTTGGCTATACCGAGCAGGAAATGCTGGGCAAGTCCATGTTGGTGCTCTTTCCACCGGAACGCAGGGATGAGGAAGCCCATATCCTCAAACAAGTGCTCAGTGGGGTCCGCGTAGACCACTTCGAGACCGAACGCCTGCACAAGAACGGCAACCGCATCCATGTATCGGCCAGCATATCGCCCATCCGTAACCGCGATGGCGTGGTCATCGGTGCTTCCAAGATCGCGCGCGACATCACACAGAAGGTCACGCTGGAGGCTGCTGCCCGCCTGGCCAATGCCATCCTGAAATCGATGGACGATGCCGTAGTAGGCAAGTCCCTGAATGGGATCGTGACCAGCTGGAACCTGGCTGCCACCAAGATATTCGGCTACACGGCAGAGGAGATGATGGGGCACAGCATCGAAGTGCTGCTGCCGCCCGACCGCAAGGGCGAGGAACGCTTCATTCTTGAAAGAATCCGGCGCGGCGAAGCCATTGACCACTTTGAAACCGTACGGGTGTGCAAAAACCAGCGGCTCATCAATGTGGCGGTCACCATTTCCCCCATCCTAGACAGTTGTGGGAAAGTCATTGGCGCATCCAAGATCGTCCGTGACATCACGGCCCAAAAGTTGGCAGAAGCCCAGCTGCGCCTGACTTCCAGCGTGTTCTCCGGCACGAGCGAAGGCATCTTGATCACCAACGCAGAAGGCCTGATCCTGGATGTCAACAGCGCTTTCTCCCGCATCACTGGATACCAGCATGGTGAAGTTCTAGGCAAAGACCCGCTGACGTTCCGCTCGGGCCGCCAGAGCCACTCGGTCTTCAGGGCAATGCGGGCCGGGTTGATGCGCCATGGTGAGTGGAAAGGCGAGGTCTGGAGTCGGCGCAAGGACGGCGAAGCCTATTCGGTGCTATTGACGGTGAGTCGCATTTGTGAAGCCAAGGGGGGCGTCACCAACTATGTAGCGTTGTTCTCCGACATCACACCCCTCAAATTGCAGCAAGAACAACTGGAGCACGGCGCGCGTTTTGATGCGTTGACCAACCTGCCGAACCGTCTCTTGCTGTCGGATCGTTTGGGACAAGCCTTGGTGAATTGCCAGCGCCTCGGCCAGATGTTGGCTGTGTTGTATATGGACATTGACGGCTTCAAATCTGTCAATGACACCTTTGGGCACACCGTTGGCGACGAATTGCTGGTGGCTGTATCCCACCAAATGCGCGCCGTGCTGCGAGAGGGCGATACCTTGGCCCGCATGGGCGGCGATGAGTTTGTCGTGGTGCTGACGGGCCTGCACGGCGTTGAAGACTGTGTGCAGTTGGTTCACCGGGTGTTGGCCGCATGCGCGTGCCCGGTGCTGCTGGGCGGCAGTGCACTGTCGGTCACCACCAGCATCGGCGTGAGCTTGTACCCCAATGACGACATAGACGCCGACAAACTCATGCGTAACGCAGATTTTGCGATGTACGAAGCCAAGCGCGGCGGCAAAAACCGCTTCCACTTGTTCGATGCGAGCCAGGACGCCGAAGTAAAAACCCGCACTGTCCAGCAAACCCGTGTCGAACAGGCCCTGCTACGGCAAGAATTTGTGCTGCACTACCAGCCCAAGGTGCACATGCGCACCGGAGCGTTGGTAGGGGTCGAAGCATTGATACGTTGGAGCCATCCGGATCTGGGTCTGCTAGCGCCTGGCAGTTTTTTGCCTGCCATTGAAAAGCATCCACTGTGTGAGCGCGTGGGTGCCTGGGTGCTGGAGACAGCACTCCAACAAATGGCTGCCTGGCGCCGTAGGGGGCTGAAAATACCGATCAGCATCAACGTAAGCGCACGCCAGTTTCTAGACCGACAGTTCGCCACCCATTTGGCCGCAATGCTGGCCAAGCACTCCGGCGTACAGCCCGACATGGTGGAATTGGAAATTCTGGAAACCAGCGCACTGGAAGATATGGATGCCGTACAAACGATCATGGCGGACTGCCATCGGCTCGGGGTGAACTTCTCGCTGGACGACTTTGGCACCGGCTACTCATCGCTCACCTACCTCCGCCGCTTACCGGTAGACACGCTCAAGATAGACCAAAGCTTCATCCGCGACATGCTGCACGATGCCAACGACCTGTCGATCGTCAAAGGCGTTATTGGCCTGGCTACCGCATTCAACCGCACGGTGATCGCCGAAGGCGTGGAAACCGAAGCCCACGGCACGCAACTGCTAGCCATGGGCTGTGAGTTAGGCCAGGGGTATGCCATCGCAAAGCCGATGCCGGCAGAGCTGCTACCCGACTGGTTGGCGCACTGGAGGCCGCCGGTGGCTTGGACCTCCCCCGCCTGCACCTTGACCATTTAAGCCTCTGGTACATGCAGCACCTGCACCAACAGCTATCAAAAAAATAGCAATCCCATGAAAACCATCACCTTCGTCCGCCACGGCCAAAGCACCGCCAACGCAGGCGGCGTCACCATGGCGCACGACGCCATACCGCTCACCGCGCTGGGCCACCGCCAAGCCCAGGCGCTGGCCGCAGCGCTGCACCTCACGCCCGCCCGCATCCTGGTGTCTGGCTATTCGCGTACCCACGACACCGCCCGCCCGTTTTGCAACCAAGTAGGCATGGCCCCGCAGGTGGAGCCGCTGCTGAACGAGTTCTCCACCATCTCCCCAGCCTTGATGCAAGGCATGGACGGCGAACAGCGCCGTCCGCTGGCCGACGCCTACTGGCAGGCCGCCGACCCGCAAAAACGCATGGGCATGGATGCCGAAACCTATGTTGAATTTGACCAGCGGGTCAGCGCCTTCCTGCACAAGCTAGACGGCCTGCCCGACCGGACCGTGGTGTTCGGCCACGGCATGTGGATGGGCCTGCTGGTCTGGAAGCTGCTGGGCTTTGCGTCCGCCGACAGCCTGGCGATGCGCGCATTTCGCGGCTTTCAACTGGGCCTGCCGACGCCCAACTGCGCGGTCTACCGGCTGCAAGAAGTCGCGCCCGGCGTGTGGCGGGCACAGGTGGATGAAGGGCTGCTGCGGGTGGTGGCCGAGCTTACATAGTCAAAACGACGTCTGGCGCATAGTTCACCTGCGCAGGCAGCTACCAAAACAATAGCATTTTTACTTAACGCCCACCGCATCCACCATGCGGTAGTACAGGCCAAACGGGTCGTCGGACAAAACGGCAAACGTGCCCTCCACCACCACCGGCTCCATGCTGTACTTCACCGGGGTTTTGGTTTTGACCTCGACCATGCTCTCCGGCCCGCCGGGCAGGCAGAAGGCGCAGGTCAGCGGCACGGAACTCAGTAAAAAGTGCTTTTGCTTTTCACCCGGGTCCAGCGGCATCATGAAGCCCTGCACGCGCTGGGTCTTTTGGTGCAAAGCCAGTTGCTGCACGCCGAAATGCGGCAGCAGGCGGTTCTTTTCCGGGCGGGTCTTGACAGCAGTCAGCACCGACCACGGCACCACGTCGGCCCGGTCGGACAGGGGTGCAAACGGGCTGTTCGCGCCGTGCACACCGGGGCCGGTGCCTGCGGGCAGGTCTACCGGCTGGGCCAGGACGGCGGCGGTGGTTAAGGCACCCAGCAAGGCGATGGTGGCGAGTTTCATGGCGGGCTCTCAATCAGTGTTCGTGCTTCATTCCGCAGTATTTGCCGATGGCGATGCCTTTGCAAGCCGCTTGCAGCTCTTTACCGCACACATCCTCGCCCTTGCCTGCCGCGCGGCACACGGCGGCTGCCGTGTGGGCGGCGGCGATAGCGCGGTGGCGGGCAATGTCTTGTTGGGTGTCGTCGGCGCTCTCGGCGGCAAAGGCGCTGGCGGCCAGCAGAGTGAGCAACAGGGTGGCGATGGTTTTGGTCATGGGAGGCTCCGGGTTAAAAATTAACGGGTATTCAGCAGCGTGGTCACGTCCAGCCGGTAGG